>SVQE01000044.1 GCA_015065505.1 Oscillospiraceae bacterium | reverse complement strand
GCTCAAATTAAATAACTAAGAGCAATATATTTCAATCACGCAGGATGTTTTGACGAGGGAGCGGTCGCAAACGAACCTCGCTGCGCTCAAACAATTAATTATAATCGGAGCGCAGCGACCCGACAACTCGGAGCTCGGGGCTCGGAACTTGAAACTAAAATACCAATTTTAAAAGACGGCGGATTGCCGTCTTTTAAAATTGGTATTTGGAATGCGGTTTTGAATTAAATTTATCAATAACAATCCGATATCTTTCAAAGGCGTTTTTAACCGATTCATCCCAGGAAATATATATATCGTCCTGAGCGTTCAAGCCAACTCTTGAAAGCAAATCCTTATTGCCTATAATATTGCTGATTTTTCTGTATAGGCTGTGGGGTGTTTCAAGGCAGAGGAAGCCCGTTTCGGCGTCTATAATTCCCTCGGATGCACAAGAGCCCTCAACAAGAATTGAAGGTGTTGCACAGGCAGCCGCTTCACGAACAACAAGCCCGTTTGTATCAAAGGTTGAGGGAAACACAAGCAAGTCCGCAGCGCCGTAGTAAATCTGAATATCCTTGCGGTTTATAATCTGCCCCGTGAAAATAACCCTGTCATCAAGCGCAAGCTTTCTTGTGTATTTCTTGATTGCGCCTTCATCGGGACCAATGCCGAGCATAATCATTCTGAAATCAATTCCGTCATTTTTCAGAAGCTTGCACGCATCAAGAATCATCTGAATGTTTTTATACCACATAAGTCTGCCGACAAAAAGCAGAATAGGAACATCCTCGGGGATGTTGTGCTTTCTTCTTATGGACATACGCTCGTTTTCGCTTATAACGGCTTTCGGAAGGTCGCAGCCGTTTGGCATAACAATATAATCGCCCTCATAGCCCATATTTCTGAGTGACTTTGAGGTGCCCTCGCTTGTTATCCAGACCTCGTCCGCAGCCTTGATGTTGTTGAGCGTCATTCCGTATGCCCTTGCTTTAAGTGCAGGGTTGAATTTAAGGCGTGCCTCGTAATCGTATTCATATTTTGTGTGATATGTTAAAACGGTCGGAATGCGCTTTTTTCTGTTTATTCTTCTGAAAAAATAGCTCGTTGCAATGGGGCAGTGAGAGTGAAGAATATCAAGATTCATATCAATAACATCGTTTGCAAAAACCTCTTTGAAGGGCCAGCCGACGGGGTATCCCTCGCCGAAGGTGAAAAGGCTTTTATATCTGTATATCTGATAGGGGAAGCGGTAGTCCTCGGCATTTGGGTTTTTGGGCGTTATAACAATGGCTTCCCCTAACTTTTCGTTAATTATATCGGCATAGCATCTTGCAACAAGACATCCGCCGTCTATTGTCGGATAATAGGCGTCCGTTCCTATTCCGACTCTCAGAAGTTTTTCCATAAAATACCTCGCACAGGGCAATTTGATTTAAGCCATTATAGCATACAATTATCCAAAAGTAAAATTAAAAAATTCTTAATATATTTAATTCTTGATAATGCGTTTAAAATATTATATAATGGACAGTGAATTAACATAATTTTCTCGCAGTAAGGAGATTTCTATGGCAGAAAAGTATTTCGTAACGCTGGATAAAATTATAGACAACCATTCGCTTGAAGTTGTTTATGTTCCGAAGCCGGCAAATGAAATAAAAATTGAAACAAACGAAATTAACCGTCCGGGTATTGTTTTAACGGGTTATGTTGATTTCTTCGACCCGCTCAGAATTCAGATTCTCGGATGGACGGAGCTCGGATTTTTAAGAAATATGCTCAAGGAAGAACGCGATAAGGCGCTCGGCTACTGGCTGGGGCTTCATCCTGCGGCAGCGGTTATAACAAGAGGGCTTGATATTCCCGATTACCTTATAAGCGCCTGCGAGGAATACGAGGTTCCGCTGCTTTCAACAAATGAAGAAACGTCGCCGTTTATTGCAGCGCTGATAGGCTTTTTAAACCGTCAGTTAGCGCCCAGGATAACGCGTCACGGCGTTCTTGTTGAGGTATACGGCGAGGGTGTTCTTATAGTCGGCGAAAGCGGTGCAGGTAAGAGCGAAACCGCTATTGAGCTTATTAAAAGAGGTCACCGTCTTGTTGCCGATGATGCGGTTGAAATCCGAAAGGTTTCGGATAAAACGCTTGAAGGCTATTCGCCGAGCAACATAAGGCATTTCATAGAACTCAGAGGAATAGGCATTATCAACGCCAGAAGAATTTTCGGTATGGGTGCGGTTAAGCCCCAGGAAAAAATTGATATGGTTATTCAGCTTGAAGAGTGGGATTCCACCAAGGCTTACGACCGACTCGGGCTTGATAATGAATACACAAAAATATTGGATGTTAAAGTTCCCGTTATCACGGTTCCGATAACCCCCGGACGAAATCTTGCGGTTATTGTTGAAACGGCAGCGATGAACAACCGTCAGAAAAAGATGGGCTATAACGGTGCTAAAGAGCTTATGCATTCACTCGGAATGGATGATATTCAGCCGAATGATAAAGAGCTTGAAATCTGGAAAAATTCATAAATAATCATAAAAGCAAAGGAGTTAATTTATGTTTACTATAGGAATTGATTTAGGCGGAACAAATATCGTTGCCGCAGTTGTTAACGGAAGCTATAAAATTGTATCAAAGGCAAAAAGACCAACAAATATGCCGCGCAGCGCAGAAGAAATATTCGACGATATTGCTCAGGTTTGCAAAGAGGCAATGAGCTCGGCAGGCATCGGCATTGAGGATGTTGAATGGATTGGTCTCGGCACACCCGGAACAGTTAATACCGAGGGCGTTATTGAATATGCAAACAATCTCGGTTTCGACCATATCTATGCAAAGAATATGCTCACCGAAAGACTCGGAATAGAAAAGGTTTATATTGAAAACGATGCAAACTGCGCTGCACTCGGCGAGGCTTATGCAGGCAGCGGCCACGGCTCAAAGGATTTCGTTGCAGTAACACTCGGAACAGGCGTTGGCACGGGCATTATTCAGGGCGGAAAGATTGTTGCAGGCGTAAACAATGCAGGCGGCGAATGCGGACATATGGTTATCGTTGTTGACGGCGAGCCCTGCACCTGCGGCCGTAAGGGCTGCTGGGAGGCTTATGCTTCTGCAACTGCGCTTATTAATCAGACAAAGGCTGCTATGGATGAGCATCCCGAATCAGTTATGCACCAGCTTGCCGAAGAAGAGGGCAAGGTTTCGGGCAGAACTGCTTTTGACGCTATGAGAAGAAACGACAGCGCAGGAATAAAGGTAGTGGACCAATACATAAAATATGTTGCGTGCGGAATAACAAATCTTGTAAACGCACTTCAGCCTGAAATTATCTGTATCGGCGGCGGAATCTGCAACGAGGGCGAAACACTTTTAAGACCTATCAGAAGATATGTTGAATCCGAGAGATATTCCGTATATTCAAAGGTTCAGACCCTTGTTGTTAAGGCAAGCCTCGGAAACGATGCAGGAATTATAGGCGCTGCACTGCTTGGACTTGCAAAATAATTACGAATTACGAGTTACGAATTACGAATTTCGGGTCGCAAGCGACGATTAAAATTGCTGTCTGCAAGACCCTATAACTCGGAACTCGGCACTCGCAACTCGAAACTTAATATTGGTGATATATTGAACAGAATTATTGAAAAAGCAAAAGAACTGAATATTGAATATCTTGAAAACGAGCCGATGAGCCTTCACACAACCTTTAAAATCGGCGGTAAGGCAAGGCTTGTTGTAATGCCGAAAAGCGAAGAGGATATTTCTGCTTTAATTAAAGAATGCAATAAAAACGGCATAAGATTTATGGTTATCGGCAACGGCTCGAATATGCTTGTTTCCGATAACGGAATTGATGCCTGCGTTATTCTTCTCGGCAAGGATTTTTCAGATGTTTATTTAATTGATGAAACAACTGTTTTTGCCCAGGCAGGCGCACAGCTTATAAAGGTTTGCCGTCTTGCACTTGAAAACAGCTTAACGGGGCTTGAATTTGCATACGGGATTCCGGGCTCGTGCGGAGGTGCGGCATTTATGAATGCAGGCGCCTACGGCGGTGAAATGAAGGATGTTCTTGTTAAATGCAATCATATAGATAAGCTCGGAAATAAGGGCAGTCTTGAGGGCGATGAGCTGAATTTATCCTATCGCCATTCGGCGTATTACGATAATGAATGTACTATCACGGGCTTAACCTTAAAGCTGAAAAAGGGAAATCAGGCTGACATCAGGGCGAAAATGGACGACCTCTTAGGCCGCCGTAAGGATAAACAGCCTCTTGAATATCCCTCGGCAGGCTCAACCTTCAAAAGACCCGAGGGCTATTTTGCAGGCGCACTTATTGAAGAGTGCGGTTTGAAGGGCTTCAGCGTTGGAGGCGCGCAGGTAAGCGAAAAGCACGCAGGCTTTGTTATAAACAAGGGCGGTGCAAGCTGCAAGGATGTGCTTGATTTATGTAGCCACATTTCAAAAACAGTTGAAGAAGAAAAAGGCGTTAAGCTTGAAATGGAAATAAGAGTAACTGAATAATTACGAATTACGAATTACGAATGACGAATTTCGGGTCGCAAGCGACGAATATAATTAATTGTTTGAGCGAAGCGAGTAACCAAAAACTCGGAACTCGGCACTCGCAACTTGAAACTTTTAGGGACAAGGCAAATGAAAGAAATTATTTTTTTAACAGGCGTATCGGGTGCAGGTAAATCAACTGCAATGAGCTTTATGGAGGATAACGGCTATTATTGTATTGATAATATGCCGGCAGAGCTTGTTTCAACCTTTATAGAGCTTATGGAAAAATCCGATTCTTATAATAAAATTGCAATAGTAACGGATGTTCGCTCAAGCGGTGTTTTCAACGCGTTTAAGGAGGCTGTTGATAACCTTAAGGGCGGTGAATACAAGGTTTGTATAATCTTCCTTGATATCAAAAATCATGTTGCACTTCAGAGATATAAATTAACAAGGCGTAAGCATCCGTTTTCAGATAAGTTTTCCGGAAGCATTGACGATGCGCTTACATACGAAAAAGAGGTGTTAACGCCAATCCGTCAGAGAGCGGATTATGTTATTGATACCTCCGATTTAACCGCTCAGCAGCTCAGAAGCAGGCTTACACAGATTCTTATCGGCGATGATAAGAATGTTATGAACATCCATGTTATGTCCTTCGGCTTCAAGCACGGTATTCCGACCGACGCCGATTTTGTTCTTGATGTGCGCTGCCTTCCCAATCCCTACTGGATTGAAGAACTGCGCTCAAAATCAGGGCTGGACAGAGAGGTTTATGATTATGTGTTCAGCTTTGAGGATTCCAACACATTACTTAAAAAACTAACCGATATGCTTGATTTTCTGTGCCCTCTTTATGTTAAAGAGGGAAAAAGCTCGCTCGTTATTGCAATAGGCTGTACGGGCGGAAACCACAGAAGCGTTGCAATAACCGAAGCGCTTGCAAAGCATTTCAAAGGAACATGGGGCAATGTTACCCTTAACCACAGAGATATAGACAGGAGATAATGAGCATTTCTTTTTCACATCAAGTTAAAAACGAGCTTCTTAAAAGCGAGGATGAAAACAGATGTTGTATGAAAAGCCGTCTTTACGGAATGGCGCTGTTTTCAAAAAACTTCTCTTTTAAAAGAATAACCTTTCAAAGTGAAAATGAAGGAACAACAGAGCTTTTTAAGCGTTTGCTTAAAGAGCTTTGTAATATTGACAGCAAAATTGAGGTTTCCCCGTCCGGAAAGAGCTTTAGCGTTGATATAAACAGCAAGAAAAACGCAAGCAAGCTTATGACCTTTTTCGGGCATAATATAAGTGAAAAAAATCTTGTTATCAATCATTCGAATTTTGACTGCGATGCCTGCAGAAACGCTTTTATTGCAGGCGCGTTTTTATCGTGCGGAACAATTTCAAGTCCCGAGAAGGATTATCATCTTGAGTTCACCGCTGCGTATCTCAACCTTGCAAAGAGCTTTATAACCCTGCTGAATGAATTTGAACTCAGCCCGAAGCTTATTTTAAGAAAGGGCTATAATGTTGTTTATTTTAAAGACAGCGAGGCAATAGAGGATTTCCTTTATATAATGGGCGCATCGGCTTCAATGTTTGAAATGATGAATATAAAAATTGTTAAGGAAATCCGCAATTCAGCCAACAGAAAGGCTAACTGCGAAACCGCAAATATAGAAAAAACAATTCAGGCTTCAATGCCTCAGATTGATGCAATACTGAAAATTAAAAAGAAAAAGGGGCTTGATTTTCTTTCAAAGCCCTTAAGAGAAATGGCGCAGGCAAGGCTTGATAATCCCGAATTATCACTGGCGGAGCTTGCCGCATCGTTTGAACCGCCTATTTCAAAAAGCGGTGCAAACCACCGACTTAAACGAATAGAAGAAATCGCAAAGGAACTTTAAGGTATTATGTTTACTCATCTCCATCTTCACACGCAGTTCAGCCTGCTCGACGGCGTTTGCCGACCGGACAGGCTTGTTAGCCGTGCAAAGGAGTTGGGTATGACCTCGCTTGCAATAACCGACCACGGCAATATGTACGGCGCTGTTGATTTCTATAAGGAATGCAAAAAGCAGGGCATAAAGCCGATTATCGGCTGTGAGGTTTATGTTGCGCCGCGAACAAGATTTGATAAGGATAAAGCGCTTGATAAGGAATACAACCATCTTGTTTTGCTTGTTAAAAACGAAACGGGATATAAAAATCTTATAAAAATGGTTTCTCTCGCATTCACCGAGGGATTTTATTTTAAACCGAGAATAGACCGAGATTTGCTTGAAAAACACAGCGAAGGGCTTGTTTGCCTTTCTGCGTGCTTAAGAGGAGAAATACCTCAGCTTCTTCTGCAAAAGGATTATGAAAGCGCAAAAAGGGAAGCGCTCTGGTATAACGAAGTTTTCGGCGAAGGAAACTATTTCCTCGAGCTTCAGGACCACGGAATACCCGAACAGAAAGTGGTTATCGACGGACTTAAAAGGCTTAATGATGAAACAAAAATTCCGCTTGTTGTAACCAATGATGTTCACTATATCGAGCAAAAGGATGCGCCTGTTCAGCAGGTGTTAATCTGCATTGCAACAAACCATGTTTTGGGCGAGGATACGGGGCTTGAATTCCACAGCGATAATTTCTATCTTAAAAGCGAAAGCGAAATGAGAGCGCTCTTTCCCGATATTCCCGAGGCTGCCGACAACACTACAAAAATTGCCGAAATGTGTAATTTTGATTTTGAATTCGGCAACACAAAGCTGCCGTATTTTGCAACTCCCGATAATATGGACCACTTTGAGTTTTTCAGAAAAAAGTGCTATGAGGGAATGAAAAACAGATACGGTGAGAATCCTCCCGAGGAGTATATTAAAAGGCTTGAATACGAGCTTGAAACAGTAAACAAAATGGGCTATACGGACTATTATCTGATAGTTCAGGATTTCGTTGCCTTTGCAAGGGAAAACGGTATTCCCGTTGGTCCCGGGCGTGGCTCGGGCGCAGGCTCTATTGCCGCCTACTGCATAGGAATAACGGATATCGACCCGATGAAATACGACTTGATTTTTGAGCGCTTCCTCAATCCCGAGCGTGTTTCAATGCCCGATTTTGATATAGACTTCTGCTATGAAAGAAGGCAGGAGGTTATTGATTATGTAACGAGGAAATACGGCGCCGACCATGTTGCTCAGATTGTAACCTTCGGAACTCTGCAAACAAGGGCTGCAATCCGTGATGTGGGCAGGGCAATGGGTATGCCCTATGCCTCGGTTGACGCGGTTGCAAAGCTTGTTCCCAACAGCTTTCACATAACGATTGACGGCGCAGTGAGTCAGAGCAAGGAGCTTCGCACTGCGATGGCTGAAAATGATGAGGTTAACCGTCTTATTGAAACCGCACGGCAGGTTGAGGGTATGCCGAGAAACACCTCAACCCACGCGGCAGGCGTTGTTATAACCCACGACCCCGTTGCAAGCTATGTTCCGCTTGCAACAAACGACGGCGTTCCCGTAACGCAGTATATTATGACAACCCTTGAGGAACTCGGACTTCTTAAAATGGATTTTCTCGGGCTCAGAACTCTTACGGTTATTGATTACGCCGCAAAAGCAGCAGGAATTAATATCAAGGACATAGATATTAACGACCAGAAGGTTTATAAGCTCTTTTCAAGAGGTCAGACCGAGGGCATATTCCAGTTTGAATCAAGCGGAATGAAACAGATGTTAATGAATCTCAAGCCAACTGCGCTTGAGGATTTAATAGCTGCAACCTCGCTTTACCGTCCGGGTCCTGCAAGTCAGATAGACACCTTTATTGAAAACTCTAAAAACAAGGATAAAATAAAATACGAAACACCGCTTCTCGAGCCCATACTGAAAAACACCTATGGCTGTATCGTTTATCAGGAGCAGGTTATGCAGATTTTCCGTTCCCTTGCAGGCTATTCCTACGGAAGGGCTGATGTTGTGCGCCGTGCAATGAGCAAGAAAAAGCACGATGTTATGGAGCAGGAGAGGGAAACCTTTATTAAGGGATGCGAAAAGAATAATATTTCTCAGTCAGTTGCAAATTCTATATTTAATAAAATGACTGATTTTGCTTCCTATGCATTTAATAAATCCCACGCTGCCTGCTATGCGCTTGTTGCATATCAGTGCGCGTATCTTAAATGCTATTATCCTGCTGATTTTATGGCAGCGCTTCTAACCTCGGTGCTTGATTCGGCAAACAAGGTTGCGCGTTATATTGCCGAGTGCAAAAGGCTTGGAATACGCCTTGCACCGCCGAATATCAACAATTCAATGAAGGGCTTTACCGCAAACGGAAATGTAATAAACTACGGACTGCTCGGCATTAAGAATCTCGGAAACGATTTTATTGAAGAGATAATTGAAGAACGCAAAAACGGCGGCTTCAAGGATTTGTTTGACTTCTGCTCAAGAATGCAGGGCAATCACTTTAACCGCAGAGCTGTTGAATCGCTCATCCGCTGCGGTGCAATGGATTGCTTTAACGCAAACCGCCGTCAGATGCTTCAGGGCTTGCCCGTGCTTGTAACAAATCTTGAAGAACAGCATAGAAAGACAATGTACGGTCAGGTTGGGCTTTTTGATATCAGCGATGATTTCGGAATGGATTTCGAGCTTCCCGATATCAAGGAGTTTTCAAAAACCGAGCTTCTTCAGATGGAAAAGGAAATGACGGGGCTATATCTTTCGGGGCATCCGATGGATAAGTATGAAGAATATATCGAAAAAGCAAATTGTGCAAGAACCTTTGAGCTGATTGAAGCAAGCTCGCCCTCATCTCAGTACAGGGACGGAAACAATGTAACGCTTTGCGGAATAATCAGCCATATAACAATCAAGCAAACAAGGGCAAACAAGGCAAATATGGCATTTGTAACGCTTGAGGATTTATACGGAACAATAGAGGTAATTCTCTTCCCGAAGGTGTTTATTCAGTATGCTTCAATGATTACCGAGGGCAATGTTATTGCGGTTTCGGGCAGCCTTTCACTCGAGGAGGAAAAGGATGCAAAAATTCTTGTAAACGCAGTATATAAGCCGAATTCAATCCCTCAGAGCAAAAGCGTTCCCGAAAAGGTTCAGGCAGAAAGCACTCAGAAGTCAAAGCGCAGAGGGCTGTTTTTGAAATTTGCTTCGGCGAATGATTCAAGCATTAAAAAAGCAAAGGTTGTAACCTCGATTTTTGAAGGGGATATGCCGCTTTATTTCTATTTTGAGGATGAAAAGAAATACCATCTTCAAAGCAGAAATGAATTTGTTGATGTTAATGAAACAATGCTTGAGGAATTAAAACGCATTCTCGGCGAGGGCAATGTTGCAGTGATATATTGATGAAATTTCTTCTATTTGTTGACAAATCTTGACTTTTTAATTCAAATCTATTATTATATTCATCACGGTTTAGAAAAAATAAACCTTTTAATATGTTTTATCACTCTTTTACGGAGGTAATGATATGAAGAGAATAGCAGTATTAACAAGCGGCGGCGACGCTCCCGGTATGAATGCCGTAATTCGTGCGGTTGTAAGAACGGGATGCGAAAACGGACTTGAAGTATTCGGTGTTGTCAGAGGCTACAGCGGTCTTATCAACGGCGATTTTATTCCTATGAATCTGCGCTCTGTTTCGGATATTATCAACAGAGGCGGAACAATTCTTTATTCAGCACGCTGCCCTGAATTCAGAACCGAAGAGGGTATGCAGAAGGCTGTAAACACCTGCAAGGAATTCGGTATTGAAGGCGTTGTTGTTATCGGCGGTGACGGCTCTTTCAGAGGTGCAAGAGACCTCAGCGAAAGAGGCATTCCCTGCGTAGGAATCCCGGGAACTATCGATAATGATATTGCTTGCTGCGACTATACCATCGGATATGATACCTGCCTTAACACAATTATGGAGCTTGTAGACAGAATCCGTGACACCACCGAATCTCACGACAGATGCTCGGTTATTGAGGTTATGGGCCGTCACGCAGGTTATCTTGCGCTTAATTCGGGTATTGCCTGCGGAGCAACAGCTATTCTTATTCCCGAAGTGCCTGTTGATATTCAGAAGCATGTTATCGAAAGAATGCAGAGAACAATGAAGGCAGATAAAAAGCACTTCATTCTTATTGCAGCTGAAGGCGCTTGCGTTGATGTTCAGCAGCTTGCTAAGGAAATCGAAGCAAAAACAGGCGTTGAATCAAGAGCAACAATTCTCGGTCACACTCAGCGCGGCGGTTATCCAACTGCTAAGGACAGAATTAAGGCAACCCAGATGGGTCACTATGCAGTTAAGCTTCTTATGCAGGATATCGGTAACCGTGTTGTTGCTTGCCAGAAAGAGCAGATTGTGGATTACGATATCTTTGAAGCACTTCAGATGACAAAGACTATCGATAAGTCGCTCTATGATATCGCTCACGAAGTGTCAATATAAGTGAAAAGTGAAGAGTGAAGAGTGAAAAGTTTAGGTTTCTCGCTTCGCTCGGTCAATAAGAATAAAACCGTGTAAGAGTTTAGCTCTTGCACGGGTTTTATTTTTTAGGAAAGTATTGACAATATCACTGTATCGTGATATTATATAAATGAAAGGAAGTGTTAATGTGCCTGTTTTATCAAGGTTTTACGGAATAATAATCAGAATGTATTTTCTGCAAAGTGAGCATAATCCGCCCCATATTCACGCAATATATAATGAAGATGTTGCAGCGATAGATTTTATGACGGGTGAAGTTATCGAAGGTGAGCTTCCGCCAAAGGCGCTCGCAATGGTGCGCGAATGGATTGGCATACATAAGGATGAGCTTAAAGAAATGTGGGAAACACAGGACTTTAAAAAGATTGAACCGTTAGAATAAGAAGGTGAGTATATGTTTCATAAGGTTAACAGCGTAAATGTTCTTCCGGATTACAGGCTGAGTGTTCAGTTTGCGCAGGGAATCACAAAGGTATATGATGTTAAACCCCTTATGCAAAAATATAATGCGTTTAAAGCACTTGAAAATGCAGAGCTGTTTTCATCGGTTGAGGTTGATGTCGGGGGATATGGTATTATCTGGAACGATGATATTGATTTATCCTGCGATGAGCTTTTTGAAAAAGGTGAAACAGTGAAAACACCGTTTGACGGACTTATGGCATTCAGCGACGCAACAACTCTGTGGGGTTTGAATGAAAGCACTCTGCGCAAAGCAGTTGCATACGGAAAATTGAGAAACGGAATTGATGTCTGCAAATTCGGAAAACAGTGGATAGTTTCCGTTGACGCGATGAAAAGAGAATACGGAAATCCTGTAAACTGATTAACACATCCGGCTGAGCAGGAGTAAATCCGATATTAAAAAATACAGTTATAATAAAATGAAGAAAAACACTCACAATATTTGTGGGTGTTTTTTTATGAGAAAAATTATCAGAGTATTTGATTTCTTTGCGGCGTTAATATGCGTTATTATTTTTTCATTTGTTATCTGGGGAAGTGCCGCACTTCCCGATAAATATATTTCATATAGCGAAAGCCTGAATGAAATTAAAGAGGTTTATTTCTTTTCGGATAATGAAAAAACGCAGACGGTTGATTTTCAGAATAACTCTTCAAGAAATCAAACTCTTAAGCTGTTTAATCTTATTCCCGTTAAGAGTGTTTCGGTTTCAAAAAGTGAGGAAAGAAAGGTTTATGTAAGCGGTGAAGCCTTCGGAATAAAACTTTATACGGACGGTGTTATCGTTGTCGGAACGCAGGCGGTTGATACGGAAGGCGGTAAGATTAATCCTGCCAAGGAAGCAGGAATTGAGGTCGGCGACATAATTATATCAATTAATAATATGAATGTGTTTTCCTCCGATGAGGTTGCCGCGATTCTGAACGATAACAACGGAAAGCCTTATAAAATCAAGCTGAAACGAAAGGGCAGGCACAAAACCTTCACGCTGAAGCCTGTGTATTCCGACAGAGAGAGCTGCTATAAAGCAGGAATGTGGGTGAGGGATTCTACTGCTGGCATAGGAACGCTGACCTATTATGATAAGAAAACGGGTGTGTTCGGTGCGCTCGGTCATCAGGTTAACGATGTTGATACAAATGAGATTATGCCCATGCTTGAGGGTGAGGCGGTCTGCGCCGAGGTAACAAAGGTGCAGAAGGCTTCCTCGGGTGTTACGGGCTCGCTGGTCTGCGATTTTAAAGACAGAACTATGGGAAAGCTCATAGCCAATTCGCAGGGCGGCTTATACGGCGTTTATTCATATATAAGCGATAATGCCTATCAGGTTCCCGTTGCTTCAAAGCAGGAGGTTAAAATCGGCAAGGCGCAGATACTGACAACGGTGGACAGCGGCAAGCCGAAATTATATGATGTTGAAATAACAAGGGTAAGCTATTCCGAAAACAATCAGAGCAAGAATATTATATTCAGAATAAAGGATAAAGAGCTTATTAAAAAAACGGGCGGAGTTGTTCAGGGTATGAGCGGAAGCCCCGTTCTGCAAAACGGAAAGCTTGTTGGCGCCGTTACCCATGTTGTTGTGAATAACCCTGAAAAGGGGTATGCGGTTTTTGCTCAGAGTATGCTTGAAAAATCGGATAGTTTTGTCGAATAATATCGAAGAACAGCGAACAATACAAGTGTGTAAAATTTACACAAATTAATGTGTAAAAACACTTGCTTTTTAAATTATTCTATGGTAATATGTGGAAGAAATGAAGAAAGATGTTCATTTTAAATAATTTAGGAGGCAAGTTATGAGCAATATCAGAGTTCTTATTGCAGATGAAACAGAGGAGATAGGAAAGGCTTGTGAAAAGGAGTTTAAATCGCTCGGCTATGATGTGGTGCTTTGTAAGAAAAACGGCGATGAAGTGAAAAGCATAATTTCACATTCACATTTTGATGCTGTTATAATGGATGTGTTTATGGCTTCATCGGACGCAATGCAGGTTATGGATGAAATGAACGAATCCCTCGCTGAAAAGCCGTTGATTATTCTGATGTCGGCAGTTCAGAGCCCTGAATTTGAAGAGCAGATAATCGGCAGCGGAGCGGATTATTATTTCATAAAGCCTATTAAGCCTTCGGTTGTGGCGAAAAGAATTGAAAAAATTCTGAGCTGGAAAAGTGAAAAATCAAAAAGGCTGAGCCGCCCTGCAACCGACGACGATATTGAAGTGATTATTTCGGATATTATGCGCCAGATAGGTGTTCCGGCACATATAAAGGGATATCAGTATTTAAGAAAATCAATAGTCCTTTGTATTAACGACAGCGATATGCTCGGCTCGGTTACAAAGATTCTCTATCCAACGGTGGCAAAGGAATTCGGAACAACCGCAAGCAGAGTTGAAAGGGCAATCCGCCACGCAATCGAGGTTGCGTGGGACAGGGGAGATGTTGATGTTTTATCCTCGTATTTCGGCTACACCATTCAGGCACAGCGCGGCAAACCAACAAACTCAGAGTTTATCGCAATGATAGCTGATAAGATTAAGCTGTCGATGAAGAACAGTGCATAATTAGTGGTTCGTGTTTCGTGAAAAAAATAATCGGAGCGAAGCGACCCGATGACTCGGAGCTCGCAACTCGCAACGCGAAACTATATATAGTGGTCTAAACGGATATCCTTAACAAGATATCCGTTTATTTTTCGTTTGTGCATTTTTAACGAATTTTAAATTTTATTTTCGTTGAATCTACCAAAAAAATAATTCAGAAAAATTTAATATTTTTTCCAAAAAAATGCTTGACAAGGGGTATTTTATATAATATAATAACCGAGCGTGTAATGCGACATATATTATATATATTATATAAGCAATTACACAACCAGATATGCGTTGATGCCGGAGGTGGCGTCCCGAGCTTGCAATAACCCAACAGGCTCCTTCCAAGGGACGGGAATTTCGGCGGAGTATGTCCGATTTTAAACCGGGCGAAACTAATTCAAGTATGTGTTTTGAAGGTGACTTGCGAACGCTTTTAAAATACTCAACGGCGTCCGAATGATTTTCATTCGGCTTAATTAATGGGACGGTATGAAACACACGGAATCGTTGTAACAAATCTTGAATAACTCGCACCACAAGATTTTATGGAGGAAATCAAAATGGCAGCAAGTAAAGTAAAAATCAGAATCCGCTTAAAGGGCTACGATCACTCACTCGTTGATCAGGCTGCGGAAAAAATTGTTGAAACTGCAAAGAGAACAGGTGCACAGGTTAGCGGTCCTATTCCGCTTCCCACTGAAATCGAGAAGGTAACAATCCTTCGTGCTGTTCATAAGTATAAGGACAGCCGTGAGCAGTTTGAGCAGAGAACACACAAAAGACTCATCGACATTCTCAGACCTTCAAACAAAACTGTAGAAGCTCTGACAAGTCTTGAGCTCCCGGCAGGCGTAGAAATCGAAATCAAATTATAATCGATTCTCACAATTGCTGAGGTCATGTTGGGTGAGAATCCCAACCAATAACCAAAGGAGGAAATAAAATGAAGAAAGGTCTTATCGGTAAGAAGATTGGCATGACCCAGATCTTCGACGAAACAGGAAACGCAATTCCCGTAACAGTCGTTGAAGCAGGTCCTTGCGTAATCACTCAGAAGAAGACAATGGAGAACGATGGCTATGAAGCAGTTCAGGTTGGTTTCGGCGATGTTAAAGTAAGCAGAGTCAACAAGCCAATGAAGGGCCACTTCGACAAGAACAACGTTGCTCCGAAGAAAACACTCAAGGAATTCCGTCTTGAAGACATTTCCGCACTCAACGTTGGCGACATCCTTAAGGCAGACACATTCGCTGCAGGCGACATCGTTGATGTTAAGGGAACAAGCAAGGGTCACGGAACAGCAGGCGCAATCAAGCGCTGGAATTTCGCAAGACTCCGTATGAGCCACGGTACAGGTCCTAACCACCGTCACGCAGGTTCACTCGGTGCATGTTCAAGCCCCTCAAGAGTTTTCAAGGGAAAGAAAATGGCAGGTCATTACGGCCATGAATCAGTAACAGTTCAGAACCTCAAGGTTGTTAAGGTTGATGCAGAAAACAATCTTATCGCAATCAAGGGCGCAATCCCCGGTCCTAAGGGCGGAATTGTTGTTATCGCAGACGCGGTTAAAGCATAACGAAAGGAGAGTATGAAATATGGCACAGGTTCAGGTTTATAACCAGGAAGGCAGAAAAACTTCCAAAATGGAACTTGCAGATTCAGTATTCGGTATTGAACCAAATGCTAATGCAATGCATCTTGCAGTTGTTAGCTATCTTGCTAATCAGCGTCAGGGCACACAGTCAACTCTCACTCGTTCAGAAGTAAGCGGCGGCGGTGCAAAGCCCTGGAGACAGAAGGGAACCGGTCGTGCACGTCAGGGTTCAACAAGAAGCCCTCAGTGGACACACGGCGGTATCGCTCTCGGTCCCAAACCGAGAAAATATAAGGTTGACCTTAATAAGAAGGTTAAGAGACTCGCTATGAAGTCAGCTCTTTCAACAAAGGTTGCAAGCGAGGAAATGATGGTAATCAACAAAATTGAGCTTGAAGAAATCAAAACAAAGGCTGTTGTTGAGATGCTCGCAAAGCTCAAGGCTGCAAAGAAGGCTCTTATCGTAACTGCTGAGGCAGACGAAAAGATTTACAAGAGCGCAAGAAACATTGAAGGTGTTAAGGTTGTAACAGTAAACACACTTTGCGTTTACGATATTCTCAACTGCGACTCATTCATCGTTCTCAAGGATGCAGCACAGAAGATTGAGGAGGTATATGCATAATGAAAACTGCTCATGATATTATTCTTAAGCCCGTTATCACAGAGGAATCTATGGCAGGACTTATGATTAAGAAGTATACCTTCAAGGTTGCTAAAGGCGCAAACAAAATCGAAATTGCAAAGGCAATCGAAGAAGTTTTCCCCGGCACAAAGGTTGCTAAGGTTAACACAATGAACGTTCGCGGTCACAAGCGCCGTCAGGGCTACAACGTTGGCTACACTCCCTCATGGAAGAAAGCAGTTGTAACTCTCACAGAAGATTCAAAGGAAATTGAATTCTTCAATGATATGATGTAAAAAATTATATAATACAAACCTATTATATAAAAAGCGACTTAAATAACCTGCGGATGATGAGGTATGAAAGGTGCCATCCTTTCGCAAAGTTATCCGCATATAAGGAGATTAATAATGGCAGTAAGAAATTATAAGCCGACAACGCCTTCAAGACGTAATATGTCGGTAATCGATTATTCTTCTTTATCTAAGGTTGCTCCCGAGAAATCACTTCTTGAACCTCTTAACAAGAAGTCGGGCCGCAATTCATACGGAAGAATCACAGTTCGCCATCGCGGCGGCGGAAACAGAAGAAAGTACCGCGTAATCGATTTCAAGAGAAATAAGTTCGATATTCCCGCAACAGTTAAGACTATCGAATACGATCCCAACAGATCAGCTCACATCGCACTCGTTGAGTATGAAGACGGTGTTAAGAGCTACATCATTGCTCCCGAAGGACTTAAAGTCGGCGACACAGTTGTTGCCGGAACAAATGTTGATATCGTAACAGGAAACGCTCTTCCTCTTGAGAATATGCCTGTTGGTACAATCGTTCACAATGTTGAGCTTTATCCCGGAAACGGTGCTCAGCTTGCAAGAAGCGCAGGTAACAGCGCTCAGCTTATGGCTCTTGAAGGACCTTATGCACTTTTAAGACTTCCTTCAGGCGAGCTCAGAAATGTTCCTAAGGCTTGCATCGCAACAGTTGGTGTTGTTGGCAACGCAGAACATGCAAACGTTAAAATCGGTAAAGCCGGAAGAAAACGCAACATGGGTTGGAGACCCACAGTTCGTGGTTCTGTTATGAACCCGAATGACCACCCCCACGGTGGTGGTGAAGGTAAGTCACCCATCGGACGTCCCGGACCTTGTACACCTTGGGGTAAACCTGCTCTTGGTTACAAGACTCGTGCTAAGAAGAAAGCATCTAACAAGATGATCGTTCGCCGCAGAAACGGCAAATAAACGGAAAGGAGAAGATTAAATGAGTAGAAGTGCTAAAAAAGGTTATTTCGTAGAAGAAAGCCTTATGAAAAAAGTAGAAGCTCTTAACGCAAAGGGCGACAAGCAGGTTATCAAAACCTGGTCAAGAAGTTCAACAATCTTCCCCGAGTTCGTTGGTCACACATTTGCTGTTCACGACGGAAGAAAACATGTTCCTGTTTATGTAACAGAGGATATGGTTGGACACAAACTCGGTGAGTTTGCTCCCACAAGAACATTCAGAGGCCATGCCGGCTCTAAGACAGGTAAATAATAAGGAGGAGAAATTATGACTACAGAATCAAAAGCAAGTGCAAAATATGTTCGTATTTCTCCGAGAAAAGTTCAGATTGTTCTGGATTTAATCAGAAATCAGCCTGCTGATAAGGCAATGGCAATTCTCAAGTTTACTCCCAAAGCTGCTTGCGAGCCCGTTTCAAAGGTTCTCAAATCAGCAATGGCAAACGCAGAGAATAACTATAATATGGACATATCTAAATTATATGTAGCATACGCTCATGTTGCTCCCGGTCCGATTCTTAAGAGAATCCAGCCCAGAGCTCAGGGCAGAGCATACAGAATCAACAAAAGAACATCACACATTACCCTTGTTCTCAAGGAAATGGAAGACTAAGCGAGGAGGAAAAGTTAAATGGGACAGAAATGTAATCCAACCGGTTTAAGAATCGGTGTTATCAAGAACTGGGATTCCCGCTGGTATGCAAAGAAGGGCGATTTCGCAGATACACTTTATGAAGATTATAAGCTTCGTCAGTATCTTCTTAAAACCCTCTACAGTGCAGGTGTTCCGAAGATTGAGATTGAAAGAGATGCAAAGAGAGTAAGAATTAACATTCACTGCGCTAAGCCCGGTATGGTTATCGGTAAGCAGGGTGCAGAGATTGAAAAGCTTAAGGCAATCTGCGCTAAGAAGCTCGGCAAGGATGTAAACGAAGTTTTCATCAACATCGTTGAGATTAAGCAGCCCGACCTTAATGCAACTCTTGTTGCACAGTCAATTGCTCAGCAGCTTGAAAGACGTGTTGCTTTCAGAAGAGCTGTTAAGGGAGCAATCAGAAACACAATGCGCCTCGGCGCACGCGGAATTAAAATCCAGGTTTCAGGAAGAATCGGCGGTGCTGAAATCGCTCGTTCGGAAACTTATAAGGAGGGAACAATTCCGCTTCAGACAATCCGTGCAGATATCGATTACGGAACTGCAGAAGCAGCTACAACATACGGTAGAATCGGTATCAAGGTTTGGATTTATCAGGGCGAGGTTCTCAGAGAATCACGCAACAATAATCGCAGAAGAAGACCAAATCGCAAGGAAGGGGGAAATAAATAATGCTCTTACCTAAGCGTGTTAAGCACAGAAAGCAGCACAGAGGTCGTATGACCGGCACGGCTTCAAGAGGCAACAAGGTAACATACGGTGAGTTCGGACTTGCAGCAACAGAGCCCGCATGGATCACAGCAGCTCAGATTGAGGCAGCCCGTATCGCAATGACCCGTTACACAAAGCGTGGCGGTCAGGTTTGGATTAAGATTTTCCCTGACAAGCCGATTACAGCAAGACCTGCCGACACCCGTATGGGTAAAGGTAAAGGTAACGTTGACTACTGGGTAGCAGTAGTTAAACCCGGAAGAGTTATGTTTGAGCTCGGCGGAGTTAGCGAGGATGTTGCTCGCGAAGCTATGCGTCTTGCAGCAAACAAGCTTCCTATCAAATGTAAGTTTGTTAAAAAAGAAGAGGGAGGCGAGCAGTAATGAAAGCAACAGAAATCAGAGAGCTTTCTGCAGAACAGAGAGCAAAGAAGCTTGCAGAGCTTAAAGAAGAGCTTTTCAACCTTCATTTCCAGTCAGCTATCAATCAGCTCGACAACCCCATGAGAATTAAAGCAGTCAAGAAAGATATCGCTCGCATTAAAACAGTTGAGAGAGAAATCGAACTTGAAAATGCTAATTCCTAAGGAGGTAACTAATCATGGAAAGAAACCTCAGAAAAACAAAAATCGGTGTAGTTAGCTCTGACAAGATGGATAAAACCGTTGTTGTTACTATCAAGGACAGAGTTAAGCACCCTCTTTACAACAAAATCGTTAACAAGACTGTTAAATATAAGGCACACGATGAAAACAACGAGTGCAGAGTCGGCGACAAGGTTCAGATTATGGAAACAAGAAAGCTTTCCAAGGATAAGAACTGGAGAGTTGTAAAGATTGTAGAGAAAGCTAAATAATCATTACGATTTACAGCTTTTAATCCCCTATATATTATATACATTATATATAGGGGGCAACAAATTGGTTACTATTAATTTAGTCATATTGAAAATAATAACTGCAAAAAAGCAAAGTGTTATTTTGCAGTACGAAGGAGGAAACAGCTGTGATACAACAGGAAAGTCGTCTTAAAGTTGCAGACAACACAGGCGCTAAAGAAATTCTTTGCATCCGTGTTCTCGGCGGCTCAGGAAGAAAATATGCCAATATCGGCGACGTTATCGTAGCAAGCGTTAAAAAGGCTGCTCCCGGCGGCGTTGTTAAAAAAGGCGAAGTTGTTAAAGCAGTCATCGTTCGTACAACTAAAGGTGTACGTCGTGATGATGGACAGTATATTCGTTTCGACGAAAATGCTGCCGTAATTATACGTGAGGATAAAACCCCGCGTGGTACCCGTATTTTTGGCCCCGTAGCAAGAGAGCTTCGTGAGAAGGATTATATGAAAATCTTATCTCTCGCTCCGGAA
>SVQE01000043.1 GCA_015065505.1 Oscillospiraceae bacterium | reverse complement strand
TTCCGAGCATTTTTAACGCAGTTTTTCGCTAAAAGATGCATTTTTAGGCTATCAAATCCCTAAGTCGCCCACCCTAACGATGAGCAGTTTTTTTATGTTTATTCGTTAATTTTAACATCAAGTCCCTTGAATGCACCGGGTGAAACATCATAAAGCCGCTTTGAAACGGAAACCGATGAAACATTCTTCTTTGCAAACGCATTCTTCTTAATGCTTTTAACCTTTTTATCAAGAAGCTTTTCGGGAATGGTTACATTGCCGCCGTCGCCTATGTATTCCTTAATGATAATACGGCTTCTGTATTCATCAACAAGCCATCCGTCAACCTCAACGCTGAAACAAAATTGTCTTATAAGATATTCATCAAGAACCTCTTCGGTGAGGTCCCCGAAAATCGGACCCGTAACACATTCATGAATCTGAATCATACCTGCAAAGTTATTTTCAATAAGAACGGGCTCATCATTATTATCAATGGCAATATCCCACGAAACCATTCTGATATATGGAATTCGGCTGTGCATTGTTTTAACCATTGAAATTGCCTTGCTGAATCCGGGAACATATAAATCCTGATTTAAGTCGAGCCCCGAGGGAAGCACGGTAAGCCTCTCGTGCTCGTGAGTAAACGCCCAGTTATTGCATTTGCCCGTCTGCGAATCCAGACCGATAAGCGAACCGCCCTGCGAATAGTTATCAACCTCGTTGCCAACCTTACCAACGCGAACAAGAGAGGCAAGAATACGCACCTCGTCCTTCCATAAAAGCGAGGTTATTCTCAGCGTGTTAACAGAAGTCGGATTGAATTGCTTCATAAATTCGCTCTGCTCAAGCGCTTCCTGAATAACGAAACCAACAGAACCGAGACTTTCAACAGTATCTTTAACCGTTTCAAAGTCCGCACCCTTATCTATAAAGAATATTCCTCTTCCGCCGCCTGTTGTTCTCGGCTTAACAATAAGCCTGTGCTCGGCGCTTTCTCGTGCAAGCAGCTCGGTTGCGCCATCACGGGTGAGCAGATTGAAATCGGTGTCGGAATAAAAGCCGTTCATCTGACGAAGAACAGTTCGCGGCTGCTTAACATTTGAAAAAAGCAGGGGAAGAATTGCCTTTGTCTGAAGAGCAACTCTAAAATCCTTGTGCACAAATTTCGGCTGAAGATACTGCATTCTTACAACGCTTGGCATATGCCTAACCTCAACCTTACCGCGCCTGTTTTTGAAAGCTTTGAAGGATTTTAAGTCAATATCGGGGTATGCAAAGCTGTATTTATCCCAGAATTTATGAATTTCTGCAAGCTCCTCGGGTGTGAGGTCTTCATCGCCAGGCAGTTCATACAGCTCGTCAGAGCGATGCGCATTGCGAATTTTTTCATAAAACGCCTCGTGCACCTTATCAGCATTGGTTTTTACTTCAATTTTTTCTTCCTGAACAGCCTCTGTTTTGTTTTCACTGACCGCCTTAGACTTTTTATCTTTTCTGAACATAAACATCCCCCTTGTAGATAGCTAACCTTTTGGATTTATTCTCTATTAAATATTATCATATGTATAAATGGATATCAAGATGTGCTTTATATGCTTTTTTAAATCAAGCCCATAAGATTTAGTTTATTCTTCATTTTTGACTGCTTTTTCACTCTTTTATCGTAAGTTAATCACTTATTACTGTGTTTTTTAAATGTGATATATAGTAAACATTGATATTTTAGCATAATTATGCTAAAATAATTAGTGAGGTGATATTATGAGTAATTCAATCAGACCTGTTTCGGATTTAAGAAACAATTTTGCAGATATATCTAAAACCGTTCACGAAACGGGTAAACCTGTTTTTTTAACTAAAAACGGTTTCGGTGATATGGTTGTGCTCAGTATGGAAGCATATGAAAACCTGCAATTTGATAGTGAAATATATTTAAAGCTCAAAGAGGCTGAAAAGCAGGCAAAACTTTCTGATAAAAGATTTTCGGCAAAGGAAGTTTTAAACGAGCTCAAAGGTGCAATCAATGTATAAATTAGAGTTTTTGCCGATTGCAAAAGACGATATGCTTGAAATCATTAAGTATAATGCAAAAGATTTAAAAAATTCCGTTGCAGCCGAAAGGCTTGCAGAAGAATTTATCACATCAGCCGACCGCATATGCGAGTTTCCTTATTCTAATAGTGTTTACACACCTATAAAACCATTAGAAACGGAATACAGAAGGATTATCGTTAATAATTATCTGATGTTTTATACAGTTGATGAAGGCAAAAAAACGGTCACAATTATGCGCGTAATCTATGCGAAGCGCAATATTGAAAAACAGCTTTAAAAAAACTAACAATTCTTTCAAAACGCTTCAATCATCACATCAAAGTCTTAATATTGTAATATCGGTTAAAATGTGCTATAATGAAATTAATAGACAGTTGTAATAATTATTGAAAAAGGATGAGTGTTTAATATGTTTGATAAACATTATGTTCAAAAAACAAAAATAATTGATACAATTAATGATTTAGTTAGTGAGTACAAACTAAAAAAGTCAAATACCAGAATAGTTGATAAAATATACAAAAAATCATTAAAAGTTATAAAAAAACTAACTATTTCTGATATATACAATGAAATGCAAACTAACAATGTGCCCATTGAATTGGTTGCATTAAATATTCTGCAAAACTGTGCAATGCTTTATATAAAACCTGCAAAAAGTTTTAAGGACATGTTGATTGAAAAAGATGAAGCCAAGGATTTTTTTGATTACATAAATGATAAAAAATACGATAACGGGCTTATAACAGAAGAACAATACGAAGAAAACAAATTGGTTGGAACTAAACTACTAACAAATAATCTTACCCCATTTTCTTTGTTTAATTGATAACAACTATAAAAGCCTAATAAAATAACATGTTGGAATATTTGTATCAAATAGATATTTACTTATAGAGATTTATATCTCATTCGCTAATTGGGAGCAGATTATGATTATAGTTTTTAGACTATTAAAGTATTTTTCTAATATTTCTTTAATTCTGGTTCTTTTTTTCATTTATGAAGGCGTTAGTGTTATAAGAACGTACGATAAAGGAGACAGATTAAAATCGTGGATTCATATAATGGGTAGAGATATAAACAATTTTTTTGGAAAAATGGTAGTGCCATTATTGGTAATTTTATTAATTTCTACTGTTTGTACCAGTACTGCATTTCTTCAAATTGTAGGCATTAATAACTTAGAATTAAAGCCGGAGGGTACATATTGCTTTTATGTTAAAGCCAAAAACAGAAATGACAAAACTTATGATTTACCTGCTAAAATAAGAGTTGTTAAAGAAGAAACTGAATACAGCGATGACAAAACAAAGACAGATACATATTATTATCTTGAGCGCGTTTATTTTCCTAATGGTGAATATTTAGACACAAGTTGTTTAAACCCTGTAACAATTAATAAGGTTACATATTACTTTGACAACGAAGGCAAAATTTGGAATATTACATTATTAAATAAACATGCCTATTCACAATATGTTACCGAAACAAATAACGCGAGTTGGTATATGGTGACACTTTTATTAATAAAAACTGTTATACAATTAATTGTTCTGTATAGCGTGTTAATATATAATAGAAAAAACCAAGAAACAGAATCTGGAGAATCGCAATAACAAAATGACTATCTCAAATTTAATGGGATAGTCATTTTTTGTTTCAACAGAGTTAGCTTTTTCATCATAATCCTCCAGAAAACATTAGACACATCACGGGCGAAAACCCTGAAATGATGTGTCTGACAAAATACGGGAGGGCACAGAGACCCTCCCCTACAAAATTTTTATTTTATTGCTTATTTGCTTGCTTCTTCAACTGCAACGGCACAAGCTACGGTAGCGCCAACCATGGGGTTGTTGCCCATTCACATACCAATATTTTAAAGTATTATCAAGTATTTTTTGTGGTTCTCAAAAGCCGCGTAAATACTAGGTTTTTTTGTTTTAAAGTATTCTTCTTTATCTTGAAGTATTGTCGAGTTTGGGCACCAATCGGGCACCTTTGACACCAAATCAGTTATAAGACAGCATATCTGTTCATTATAAAATCAACAACATAGTTTTTATCAACGTCAATATCAATGCCATCAGCAATCTGCTGTACCGTCTCTCTACTGAGGGGCGTTTTTTTGAATTCTATGTTGTTTTCATTAACGAACTCTTTCCATAGCGAAATAAGCAGGTCTTTATCGCTTACATCAGTCGAAGTGTAGCCCCTTGAAATCAGAGCAATATTGTTGTCGAAATTCGGAGCCAGCTTAACCACTTCACCCGTTTTGGAATCACGAAGCACACCGTAGTTATTGGTGTGTCTGTCCATATTGTAGCAAAGCGTATCCATAAATATCAGCTTCACAAAATCGCTTGCTATTACAGGCGAGAACTTAAGCAGTTTTTTATAACTGTATGTGTAATCCTCGTTTTCACCGACAAATGCAACTGCAGGTTCAAGGTCATACTTTTTATTCTCGGTAAAGTCTGCAGTAATAACACAATCGTCGTGCTTTTCGTAAACAGCCATATCATAACCGAAATGCTGACCAAGTTTGCAGATAAAGATTTCTGAAAACTGTTCCAAGGCGGATTCACGCTTATACATAAACCACTTGCCATCGTGAAGTTTCCAGCATTTTTCAAAACTACCGATATTTGTAAGCTCAGGCGAGCGAGAGTTTTTATTGTTCAGTTTTTCAGCACTTGATACGCTTTCAAATGTACCGAACAGAGCAACATCTGCGTAGCTGTCATCGTTAAACAGAATATCGTTATACTCAATATCCTCGCCGTCAGCCTTGAACCAATAATTATCCGTAACAGTCGCGGCGTGAGCCCGAAGAACAGTAGCGATATCGCTTGTATCTGTCATACGCAAAACCTTTTTAAGCAGGCGTGAATTCGTCCTATGCTTATCAATAGCACGACCTGCAAGCCAACCCTCAATGCTCGCACCCTGCTTCAACTGCAAAGGCAGCATGGCATTATTTTCAAGAACGATATCGTTTTCAATTCTCGAAACAACATCATTCTTATGCATCAAATATCCGTTCATCGTCTCACCTCCTTGCTTCTATAACTATAATAAAAATATTTTATCATAAATAAAATCAATATTCAATAATTTATATTTAGTGTATTAAAAATGTGCACAAAAAAACAATTAGACACATAATGGGCGAAAACCCGATTATTTCCGAAACTGTTACTTTAGCGCTTTAGCGTGGACAACTGGGGACTGTCCCCAGTTGTCCCAAAATGAACCATAATTTTAAAAGGGAGAGCACCGATGCCCTCCCTTACAATTATTTGATTTTTTTGCTTATTTGCTTGCTTCTTCAACTGCAACTGCACAAGCAACAGTAGCGCCAACCATGGGGTTGTTACCCATTCCGATAAGTCCCATCATTTCAACATGAGCGGGAACTGAGGATGAGCCTGCAAACTGAGCGTCTGAGTGCATTCTTCCCATTGTGTCTGTCATACCGTAGGAAGCAGGACCTGCTGCCATATTATCGGGGTGGAGGGTTCTTCCTGTTCCGCCGCCTGATGCAACTGAGAAATACTTCTTGCCCTTTTCAACACATTCCTTCTTATATGTGCCTGCAACGGGGTGCTGGAATCTTGTCGGGTTGGTTGAGTTACCTGTGATAGAAACGTCAACGCCCTCTTTCCACATAATTGCAACGCCTTCGGTTACATCGTTTGCGCCGTAGCAGTTAACCTTTGAACGAAGACCTGTTGAATAAGCCTTGCGGAAAACTTCCTTAACCTCGCCTGTGTAGTAATCCATCTCGGTTTCAACATAGGTGAAGCCGTTGATTCTTGCGATAATCTGAGCGGCGTCCTTGCCAAGACCGTTAAGAATAACTCTGAGGGGCTGCTTTCTTACTTTGTTTGCCTTCTCTGCAATACCGATTGCGCCTTCAGCAGCTGCAAATGATTCGTGACCTGCAAGGAATGCAAAGCACTCGGTTTCATCCTCAAGAAGCATTTTGCCGAGGTTACCGTGGCCGAGACCAACCTTTCTCTGGTCTGCAACTGAACCGGGGATACAGAAAGCCTGGAGACCTTCACCGATTGCAGCAGCAGCGTCTGCAGCGCGTGTGCAGCCCTTCTTAAGAGCGATTGCACAGCCTACTGTATATGCCCACTTAGCATTTTCAAAGCAGATGGGCTGAATGCCTTCTGTGATTTTATAGGGGTCGAAGCCCTTTGCCTGGCAGATTTCTCTGCACTCTTCGATTGATTTAATATCGTACTTAGCGAGAACAGCAAGGATTTGCTTCTCTCTTCTGTCATATGATTCAAATAAAGCCATTTTCAAATCCTCCTTACTCTTTTCTCGGGTCGATAACTCTTACTGCGTCATCAACTCTGCCGTACTTGCCCTGTGCCTTCTCAAATGCTGTGTTAGCATCGTCGCCAGCCTTGATGAAATCCATCATCTTGCCGAAGTTAACAAACTTATAGCCGATAATCTGGTCTTCTTCATCAAGAGCAATTCCTGTGATATAACCATCTGTCATTTCAAGGTAACGCGGACCCTTTGCAAGTGTTCCGTAAAGAGTTCCAACCTGTGAACGAAGTCCTTTACCGAGGTCTTCAAGACCTGCGCCGATAACAAGACCGTCCTCTGAGAATGCGCTCTGTGTTCTTCCGTAAACAATCTGAAGGAAGAGCTCTCTCATAGCTGTGTTGATAGCATCACAAACAAGGTCTGTGTTGAGTGCTTCAAGAATTGTTCTTCCGGGAAGAATTTCGGAAGCCATAGCAGCCGAATGTGTCATACCCGAACAGCCGATTGTTTCAACAAGTGCTTCCTGAATAACGCCCTCTTTAACATTAAGAGTGAGCTTGCAGGTTCCCTGCTGAGGTGCACACCAGCCGATACCGTGAGTGAATCCGGAAATATCCTTGATTTCCTTTGCCTTAACCCACTTTGCTTCCTCGGGAATCGGAGCTGCGCCGTGAGCAACGCCCTGAGCTACGGGGCACATTGTTTCAACTTCATGTGAATAAACCATATACATTAACTCCTTTGCTTTATTCATTATTAATATAAAATAATTTATACCGCTAATATTATATAAGAAATCACGCAACACTTCAAGAAAAAAATGAAAAAAGTTTTTTTCAGCCGGCGGTCAGTGACCGGAATATTTTGGATGCTTAATAAAAAAGAAGTGAGCAAATCGCTCACTCCTTTGCTGCAAGTTCTTTTTCAAGTTTTCTTTGCGCTCTTTTTTTCTTTGCCTTATATCCCATAAGCTTTTCAAGATGCTCCTGCGGCATGGGATATGAACCCAGGGTAACGGTTTTTGTTCCGTAAATACCGTGGAAATCCGAGCCTCCCGTCATAAGAAGCTTTTTCTTTTTGCATAATTTTGTAAGCTCTTCGGTTTGCTCGGGCGTGTTGTGCGGCGACCAGACCTCAATTCCGTCAAGTCCCATTTCAACATACTTATCAATTTCATCGAAATTGTTGTTCTTGCCGGGATATGCAAGAATTGCAACAGCTCCTGCGCCGTGAGCCTCGTTGATTACCTCTTCAACAGTTGGATATTTGGTGGGGGCAAGAATATTTGAAGCGCTTCCCTCAGCGAAAAGCGTGTGATATAAGTCGCCGAAAATTTCGTTTGTGTAGCCCGCATCCATAAGCGCATGCATAATATGCTGCTTATAAAGATTTGTTGAACCGCTTGCGTGGCTGATTATAAAATCACTTGTTATCGGAAATCTTGCTGCAATCTTGAGCATCATAATCTGAGCTGCTCTTTTTCTTGCAACAGATGTTTTTTTGCATATAGCCTCAAGTCTGTCGGGCGAGTCGGCAAGATATGCAAGAATGTGAACATTCTTGCCTGCGTCAAAATCAAACGCGGAAAGCTCAACTCCCGAAATAACATTTACGCCGTATCTCTTTCCAATAATCTGACTTCTTACGGTTCCTGCAATGCAATCGTGATCTGTTATGGCAATGGTGTCAATTCCGCTCTTCTGGGCGATAATGATTAAGTCTTCAATGCCAACGGATCCGTCGCTGAGTTTAGTGTGACAATGTAAATCTGCAGCCATAACATCCCTCTTTCTGAAAAATATGCCTGTGTTTTAATTGAATTTGCTGTTTCAATCGGTTTTCCGATACTTCTTCCAAAAGAAAATATGAAGCGTCTATGTTCATTTTAGCACAGCAAATTCCAGATTTCAAGCAAATTTATACAAACCGTCATTATAGACAAATAATAGTCAAAAGTTTAATAATGATTGATTAAGTTTACTAACAGGCAGCCCCACAACATTGAAATAATCGCCTTCAATGCTTTCAACAAGCAGGCAGCCATAGCCCTGAATTCCGTATGCGCCTGCCTTATCGAAGGGCTCGCGTGTTTTTATGTAGCTTTCAATCATTTCATCGCTGAGGTTGTAAAACTTAACCTTTGTTTCAACGAAGAAGGATTCTTCCCTTTCGCCCTTGATTATTGTAACGCCCGTGAAAACGCTGTGAACCCTGTTACTAAGCCGTTTAAGCATATTTTTTGCGTCGTTTTCATCGGCAGGTTTGCCGAGAATAATGCCGTCTATTGCAACAACCGTATCGGCGCCGATAACTATGTCGTTTTCATTTCTGAAGGGCTGTGCCTTGATTTTTGAGAGGTATAAAACCGCGTCGGCAGGGGCTATATTTTCGGGTAAGGTTTCATCAACATCCGCCGTTTTCACAATAAAATCATCCGTTATAAACTTCATAAGCTCGCGCCTGCGCGGACTTTTTGAGGCTAAAATCAGCATTTATTTAACTCCTCTGTAATACAATCCTCTGGTATAGTTATTTTCGCAAAATTTATTAAATTTGTATAAACTAATTATTGAACAAATTTCCTCTTTTGTTTCATTAGTGAAGTAAAAATGGGCAAAATCGGTTTTTATTTCATCCATTCTGTCGCTCATAACAATGGGATTCGGGTTAAGAATTTCAACACAGGGATAGGATGAACACAAAACGGGAAATTTATACCCCTTTCTGTCCGTCAGCACACCTTGTTTTCTGCATTTATCGCACCCGATACGGTTTTTAACAGGGCAATTCCTTGTGAGCATAAGCGGAACCTTGCCGTATGCAATTATTCCCGTATCCCTTGCGTTAATTCTGTTTGCCTGCTCAAGAGTAAGCTCAAACGAAAGAATCGGCGAATTAAACATATTCGCGCTTTCGCTGTTGAAAATGTTAAGCGAGAAATTACCGAAAACCTCAAAGCCGAGGCTCTTTGCGCTTTCGTAAGAGCCGATATCCGAACAAAGCGCATTTTCAACTCCGATATCCTTAAGCTCGCGAAGTCTTGCTTTAAGCTTATCCTCAGCGCCGAATAAGCCTCGCGGAATTTCAACGCCTGCTTTTGAGTTTATAAAATCTGCATTATCCGCCCAGACGGGAAGGAAAATTCTTTTAAACGGATGGTTTTCGGGAATCTGCGAAGCACTTAAAAACCTTGCCGTTAAATAAGGAACAGCGTGCTTTTCCTTTGAATGAACAGCATCAAAGGGAAGCTGTTTAAACTCTGTTTCTTCATTGCAATCAAGCTTTTCGACAACGCTTCTTCTGAGCGAATTTATCTCGCTTGCCGAAGCTATGAGTCCCTCATCGAGCTCAACATCAATGCTGTTTACAAAATATTGTGTTCCGCCGAATTTTGAAAGGCGCTCCTTCACTCTGTCCTCGGTTAAGGGCTTGTTTATTGCCTCTTCGGGATATGCGCCCTCGGCAAATACTGTTTTCTTATCTGTTGATGCGGTGAGTTTGATTTTTTCACCTTTTTTGCAGACAAATTTTAAATTAATGGGAATGAGAGTCGTTTCCTTTTCGTAAAGACGGCTGAGGTCTTTTAAAACGGAAGAAGCTGCAACAACATCCTCCTTGCTTCTTATGCCGAACATATCCTGCCTTTTGCCAGTAAAATATCCGTCTGTAAAACCGCTTCGTGAGAAAACGCTTTTAAGGATACCCTCGTCCTCGGGCAGATAGTTTCCGTTTATTGCATTTTTGCAGGCTGTAACAGCCGCTGCAACATATTCGGGGCGCTTCATTCTGCCCTCAATTTTCAGGCTGATAACGCCTGCTTCTTTGATTTCATTAATTTTTGAAATAAGGCTTAAATCCTTGAGCGATAAATCGAAGCTGCCCGAATTATCGGCGCTGAAGCTAAGCCTGCACGGTTGGGCGCACAGTCCCCTGTTTCCGCTTCTCTGACCGAGCATTGAAGAAAGATAGCACTGCCCCGAAACGCACATACAAAGTGCTCCGTGAACAAAAATTTCAAGCTCAATATCGGTTTTGCTTCTTATATCCTTTATCTCTTCAAGGCTCATTTCACGAGGCAGAACAGCCCTGCAAAAGCCGAGCTCCTTAAGCTTATTGAAGCCGTCGGGCGTAACCGCGCTGCACTGGGTTGAGGCGTGAAGTCTTGCGGACGGAAAGCATTTTTTAATCAGCTTTGCAAGCCCCAAATCCTGCACAATAAAACCGTCTGCACCGCAGTGCATGGCAGTTTGAACGGTTTTATATGCTGTTTTCATTTCATTGTCGGAAATCAGGGTGTTAACGGTTATATAAACCTTAACCTCTCTTGCGTGGCAGTAATCAATTACCTCGCGCAGCTCTTCTTCGTCAAAATTATCGGCATTTCTTCTCGCGTTGAAATCCTTCATTCCGAGATAGACCGCGTTTGCGCCGCATCTTACTGCCGCAATAACGCTTTCCCTGCTTCCGCATGGGGCTAATATTTCAAGTTTCATAAAAATCCTTTTGCTTAACGCGCAACTAAAATAAGAGGATGTTTCTACATCCTCTTATTTTTCTGCCAAACGGTTTCTGAGATTGCTGATTTCTTTATTCAGACGCTCGATTTCTCTTCTTGCAACATCCACTTCCATTCTTGCTCTTGCGCTGTCCTCAAGATAATCCTTAATCTGAGCGCGAAGATTATCGGCAGAAGCCGTTGCTTTTCTGCATGCGTCAGCCTGGTCAAGCGCAACCAGAACCGCACACTGTGTTGTTGAGAGTGTCGGGGATTCGTTATTAATGGTTTTCATCTCTTTATCAATGAATTCGCCGAGCTCCTCAACATAATCAGGGTCATCCTCGGTTATTATGGTATAACTGAGTCCGCAAATTCTTAAGTCTACTCTGTTTTTTTCCATATTTCCGCCTTCTTCTCCTTATTTCATTATAGTCAGTATATCAATTTTATTAAACAATGTCAATTAAGATATTATTTAAGTAAATACAGCTTAGCGCCGTGCGAATCAATCTCACAGCTTACGGCATTTTTAACGGTTGTTTTATCGCCCGACCATATTTCAAGCGCCTCGTATTCCGTATCCGCCATAAGAATATCGGTTATATTCGCCTTTATTTTTCTTGGCTTTGAGTCGGTGTTAAAAACTGCAATATACTTGCATTTTTTGCCGTTTGCAGCCCAGATAACGGTTTTGTTATCCCTAAAAATCTGCTTTGCGCCGAAGGATTTCCGATGCATTTCAATATATTTTTCGTTGGTGAGCAGCGAAAGCGTGAACGCATCGTTATCGGGCAGATTTCCGCCGAACATTAACGGGCTTTTGAATATTCCCCAGAGCGTCATAAGCGTGTATTGCTCGGGAACGGTGAACTGCGTCATTCTGTCCTTCGGACCGTGGCAGGTTCCGTTTTTTGAAAGCCTGCCTAGCGGAAGCATATCGCAGTCGGGGTAATTGCCCTTCGAGCCTACGCCTTCCCACTCCTTGCACTTATCAAACATTTCATAAAGCTTATCCCACTGGTCCCAGAAGTCGCCCGTTAAACGCCACATATTTGCGTTTTTGCAAAGATGCTCGGCGTTCACTCTCGGTGCAGGACCCGGCGAAAGAGAAAGCACAATTTCTCTGCCGCAGTTATCAATCGCTTTTCTAATCATTTCAATTTCATAGTCTGCGGTGTAGGGATTATCCCACCTGCGAAATTCAGTAACGCAGATATCATCGCACTTTATGAAATCAACGCCCCAGGAGGCATACATATTGATGATCGAATTATAGTATTCCTGCGATGCTTCGCAGTTTTTTACGCCGTACATATCGGTGTTCCACGAGCAAACGGAAAAATGGTGTGCAATATCACGGCAGGTTGAATAGGAATTATATATTTTGCAGTTGCGTGCCGCTGCCTGACGGGGAACGCCCCTCATAATATGAATTCCGAACTTAAGCCCGAGCGAGTGAATATAATCTGCAATGGGCTTGAAGCCCTTTCCGTCCTTTGATGACGGAAAACGGTTCGGCGACGGAATAAGTCTGCCGTATTCATCCATTTCAAGCTCGCAGAAATTATTATAATCATTATCCTTTGCGTTTGGCTCATACCACTGAATATCGCAAACTATGTACTGCCAGCCGTATTCTTTAAGGTTTTCTGCCATATAATCGGCGTTTTCTTTAAGCTGTTTTTCATTAACAGCTGCGCCGAAGCAATCCCAGCTGTTCCAGCCGAGAGGCGGAGTTTTTGCCCAATTTTTGAAATTGCTCATATCTTATTCCTCCAGTAGCTTTTCGGTTAATTCCTTAACATTCTTACACGCGTTACCCGCGGTGTTTCCAAAGGCTTTCTGAGCAAAGCTTTTAACCTTTTCAATATCGTATTCGCCGCTTTTGGCAAGCTCTGCAGCCTCGGCGTCCGTTCTTACGATTTCACCGGGAACAAAGCTTCTGAAATCATAATAGAAATCGCGTTTTTCGATATATTCTTCAAGGTCGAACGCCAGAAATGCCATTGGTATTTCGAGCAGCGACGCTTCAAAAATAACGCTTGAATAATCGGTGATAAGAAAATCTGTGCAGAAAAGAATATCGTTAATATCCCATTCATAGCAATCGGCAATCCTTTTTGCATTATTCTCGGAATAGCTGATTGTTTCGTTAAGATAGGGGTGCATTTTGATAATAAGTCCCCATTCGTCGCCGAGAATATCAAGAACCTTATCGGCATTGAATTTTTGGGTGGGATAATAGCAGTCGCCGTGTCCCTTGCCCCTGAAGGTTGGTGCAAACAAGAGCAGCTTTTTGCCCTTAAGATGAGGATACTGCAAGAAGAATTTATCGAGGGTTTTTTCTTTATATTCCTCGTTTTTAAGTATATCGCATCTCGGTGAGCCGAGCGCAAGCGCCTTTTCACGGCTTATGCCGAATGCCTCTGCATAGAAATCGCGGATTTCGGGCGAGCTTACTATTGCAAAGTCGTACTGCCTGTGATTAACCGAATAAATCTCAAGCGCGGAATCCTTGTGATAGCGCGAAAAACCGAAGGTTTTAAAGGCTCCGCAGCCGTGCCATAGCTGAATAAGCTTTGTGCCCTTTTTCTTGTTTACATAGCTAATTAAATGATAGTAATCGTCTACAAAAACAACCTTTGAGGTCATATACAGATAGAGGAATTTCGGAAGGATTGAAAGTGTGCTTTTAGCACCGCCCTTTTTGCAGAAAACCTGAATATCCGCTGTCTTTATATCCTTAACGCTTTCCCAGACCGCCTTCATATTGCCCGATGGGGTGTTTGTTCTGTTTGTTAAAAATGAAATACGGTTTTGCTTTATCGGAAGAAGCCTGAAAGGCAGTGAAAGCAAATTGAACATAATGCCGACGAGGGTTTTTATCTTTTCGGATTTCGGCGCTTTAATAAATCGTGAAAATCCCGATTGCTTTATTCCCTCAACGCACAGATTTGTTTCATATTCCTGCCCGTTATCGCTGCCGTCGCTGAAAACAAAGGAAAGCTTAATGCTCTGCGCCCTGCTTTTATAGAAAATCTGCGAGGCATCATACTTGCCCTCTGCGAAAATCTTGCCGTCCTTATACTCAATTTTCATCGGCAGACGGCGGTTTTCGTTTTCAGAGGTGAAAATTATTGCAATTCTCGGTGACTTAACCTCTTTTTCGGGCATAAAAGAAACAGCAATGTCAATTTCAAACTTGCTTTTCTCAAATTTTTCAATTGTCATTACTGCATTTGTCATTTTTCTACCCTGAATTTATATAATATTATAAACTATTGCTATTTTATCATAAATAAAACTCTTTGTCTACTTAAATAATTAGATATATTATACATTGCTTTTTGTATATTGGTTATGATAGAATACTCTACGATTTAGATAAGTTGCAAGTTCCGAGTACCGAGTTGCGAGCTTTCGGGTGCTGCGCACGGCAATTATAATAGCCGTCTGCAAGACCAAAAATTCGTAATTCGTAACTCGTAATTCGTAATTTTTTACGGAGGGAAACTATGATTCAGGCAAATAATATTTCGGTTCAGTTCGGAGGAAGAGCATTATTCGAGAGAGTTAATGTTGTTTTTTCACCCGGTAACTGCTACGGTATAATCGGCGCAAACGGCGCAGGCAAATCAACCTTTTTAAAGGTTTTAAGCGGCGACCTTGAGCCGAGCAAGGGCGAAATCAATATCACCCCGGGCGAAAGACTTTCGGTTTTGAAGCAGGACCACTTCGCTTATGATGAATACGAGGTTGTTCGCACCGTTCTTATGGGCAATCCCCATCTTATAGAGATTATGGAGGAAAAGGACGCCCTTTATATGAAAGAGGACTTTACCGAGGAGGACGGCATACGCGCAGGTATGCTTGAAGCGGAATTCGCTGATTTAGGCGGCTGGGAAGCTGAAAGCGACGCTGAATTTATGCTCAACAAGCTCGGCGTTTCGGATGAATACCACTATCTTAAAATGGCGGAGCTTCCTTCAGATTTAAAGGTTAAGGTTCTTCTTGCACAGGCTCTTTTCGGAAACCCCGATATCCTTCTTCTTGACGAGCCTACCAACCACCTTGATTTATCGGCTATCAGATGGCTTGAAAACTTCCTTCTTGATTTTGAAAACACCGTTATCGTTGTTTCGCACGACCGTCATTTCTTAAACAAGGTTTGCACACATATCTGCGATGTTGACTTCGGAAAAATCACGCTTTACACAGGTAACTACGACTTCTGGTATGAATACACCCAGATGCGTCAGCGCCAGATGCGCGACCAGAATAAGAAAAACGAGCAGAAGATTAAAGAGCTTCAGGATTTCATCAACCGTTTCTCTGCAAACGCTGCAAAATCAAAGCAGGCAACAAGCAGAAAGAAGCAGCTTGATGCGCTTGAAATGATTGAAATGCCCGTTTCCTCACGCCGTTTCCCCTATGTTGACTTTAAGCCCGACAGAGAGTGCGGAAACGACCTTCTGCGTGTTGACCACTTAACAAAAACCATCGGCGACAGAAAGGTTCTCGACGATGTTTCATTCGTTATTCATCCGAGAGAGAAGGTTGCCTTTGTCGGCTCGGATGTTGTTGCAAAAACAACCCTGTTTAAAATAATTATGGGTGAAATGGAGCCCGACGAGGGTTCATATAAGTGGGGTGTTACAACCACTCAGAGCTATTTCCCCTCGGATAATTCAAAGTATTTCGACGGCGTTGAGCTCAACCTTGTTGACTGGCTGAGACAGTACACCGATTATCAGCTTGAAGCGGATATCAGAAGCTGGCTCGGAAGAATGCTTTTCAGCGGCGATGAAGCGCTTAAAATGGCAAATGTTCTTTCGGGCGGTGAAAGAGTCAGATGTATGCTGTGCAAAATGATGCTCAGCGGCGCAAATGTTCTTATTCTTGACGAGCCCACAAACCACCTCGACCTTGAATCAATCACCGCGCTCAACGACGGACTTATCCGTTACCCCGAAACGGTTTTATTCACTTCTCACGACCATCAGTTTATACAGACTATTGCCGACAGAATTATTGAAATCAGCGGCAATAAATATGTTGAGCTCAAGGGAACATACGATGAATTCCTTGAGAACTTTGATGAGGAACAGCTTAAGAAATACTAATTACGAATTACGAATGACGAATTACGAATTGAGGGTGGACTTCGTCCACACCTGATTGTAAAGGGTGATTATATGTACAGAATTGAACACGACTCAATGGGTGAGGTTAAGGTTCCCGAGGATAAATACTGGGGAGCTCAGACACAGAGAAGCAAGGATAATTTTAAAATCGGCGCAGGCATTGAAACAATGCCCGAGGAAATTATTCACGCCTTCGGCATACTGAAAAAGGCTGCTGCGATTGCGAACAACAAGCTCATACCCAACAGAATGACCGATGAAAAGCTCGGCGTTATTTCTGCTGTGTGCAATGAGATTATTGAAGGAAAGCTAAGCGAGCATTTTCCGCTTGTTGTTTGGCAGACGGGCTCGGGCACTCAGTCAAATATGAATGTCAACGAGGTTGTTGCAAACAGAGGAAATGAAATTGCAGGCAAAAAGCTGCTTCACCCCAACGATGATGTCAATATGAGTCAGAGCTCAAACGACACCTTCCCCACCGCTATGAGCATATCTGCGGTTATCGGAATTGAAGACAGAGTTATTCCCTCAGTTGAAACTCTTATTGAAACCTTCAAAATGCTTGAAAAAGAAAACGAAGGCATTGTTAAAAGCGGAAGAACACATCTTCAGGACGCAACCCCGATTGCATTTTCGCAGGAAATCAGCGGCTGGCGTTCAAGCCTTGAAAAGGATATAAAAATGCTGAGCGCTGCTTCGGATTCGCTCAAGGAGCTTGCTCTTGGCGGAACCGCCGTTGGCACGGGATTAAATGCCCCCGAGGGCTTTGATATTGAGGTTGCAAGGGCTGTAAGCGAAATAACAAACAAGGATTTCAAAACGGCTGAAAACAAATTCCACGCCCTAACCTCAAGGGACGAGCTTGTTTTTGCACACGGCGCATTAAAGGCGCTTGCTGCCGATTTGATGAAGATTGCAAACGATGTAAGATGGCTTGCAAGCGGTCCGCGTCTCGGTCTCGGCGAAATATTCATTCCCGAAAACGAGCCGGGTTCATCAATTATGCCCGGCAAGGTTAACCCGACCCAGTGCGAAGCGCTTACAATGGTTGCCGTTCAGGTTATGGGCAATGATGCGGCAATCGGAATTGCGGCAAGCCAGGGCAACTTTGAACTGAATGTATTTATGCCCGTTGCAATTTATAACTTCATTCAGAGCGTTCGCCTTATCAGCGAGGCGGTTATTTCCTTCAACAATAACTGCGCTTCTGGAATTACGGCAAACAAGGAAAAAATGCACTCAAACCTTCATAATTCCTTAATGCTCGTAACCGCACTCAACCCCTACATAGGCTATGAAAACGCGGCAAAAACCGCTAAAAAAGCGTATAAAGAAAACATTTCGCTTAAAGAAGCCTGCGTTTCGCTCGGATTTCTGAGCGAAGAGGAATTTGACAGGGTGTTTAAGCCGGAAGAAATGATATAAAGTTTTAAGTTGCAAGTGCCGAGCTCCGAGTTATCGGGCGGGGCACCCGCACCCTATAAAAAAATATTGAAAAATAGATATAACAGCGTTATAATAACTCTTGTATAAATATTCAAGGAGGACTAATTATGGAAAAGAAAAACATTGATTGGGGTTCACTCGGCTTTGGTTATATGCCGACGGACTACAGATTCGTTTCAAATTTCAAAGACGGAAAATGGGATGAAGGCACTCTTACCGAGGACGCAACCATCACTATGACAGAATGTGCAGGCGTTTTACAGTATGCTCAGACCTGTTTTGAAGGACTTAAGGCATACACAACGGCAGACGGCAAAATTGTTTGCTTCCGCCCCGACCTCAACGCATCGCGTATGAAGGATTCCTGCGAAAGACTTCAGATGCCCGTATTCCCCGAGGATAAGTTCATCGAGGCAGTTAAGGCAGTTGTTAAGGCAAATGCTGCATGGGTTCCCCCCTACGGCAGCGGCGCTACTCTTTATATCCGTCCGTTTATGTTCGGTTCAAATGCCGTTATCGGCGTTAAGCCTGCAGATGAATATCAGTTCAGAATGTTCTGCACACCCGTTGGACCTTATTTCAAGGGCGGTGCTAAGCCCATCACAATCCGTGTTTCAGATTTAGACCGTGCCGCTCCTCACGGAACAGGCCACATCAAGGCAGGTCTTAACTATGCAATGAGCCTTTACAACATTGTTGACGCTCATAACAACGGCTTTGATGAGAATATGTATCTCGACCCTGCAACAAGAACAAAGGTTGAGGAAACAGGCGGCGCAAACTTCCTTTTCGTAACAAAGGACGGAAAGATTGTTACCCCGAAATCGAACTCAATTCTTCCTTCAATCACACGCCGTTCACTTATGATAGTTGCAGAGAAATATCTCGGACTTACAGTTGAACACAGAGAGGTTACTCTTGAAGAGGTTAAGGATATGGCAGAATGCGGTCTTTGCGGAACTGCAGCCGTTATTTCACCCGTTGGCAAGATTGTTAACCACGGCGAAGAAATCTGCTTCCCCTCAGGTATGGAAGAGATGGGACCGATTACCAAAAAGCTCTACAACACATTAACAGGCATTCAGATGGGAACAATCGAAGCTCCCGAAGGCTGGATTGTTGAGATTGACTAACACTAAAAAAACGGCTCGAAAGAGCCGTTTTTTTTAGTGTTAAGAGTGGAGTGTGGAGATTGGAGTTTTGGGTCGCTTCGCTCCGATTATATAAAGTCTTTTGTAACCTTTACAATGTTTTCGGCGCTGAGTCCGAACTGCTTTAACAAATCCTTTGCAGGACCTGAATGACCGAATTCATCATTAACGCCGATTCTCTTAACGGGAGTCGGGCATTTTTCGCTGAGAAGCGAAGAAACAGCCTCGCCGAGTCCGCCGATAATGCTGTGCTCTTCAACGGTTATAACCTTGCCCGTTTTCTTAGCGGATGCAATAACAAGCTCTTCATCAAGGGGCTTGATTGTTGCAATATTGATTATTTCGGCGCTTACGCCGTCTTTTTCAAGCTCTTTTCCTGCCTCAATGGCTTCGGCAACCATAAGTCCGTTAGCGATAATTGTTACATCGCTTCCCTCTTTGATAACCTCGCCCTTGCCGATTTCAAACTTATAGCTTTCATCGTGGAATACGGGAACTGCAAGTCTGCCGAAACGAAGATAAACAGGACCCTCATATTTATATGCAGCCTTAACTGCCTGCCTTGCTTCAACATCATCCGCAGGGCAGATAACAACCATACCCGGAATTGCTCTCATAAGCGCGAAATCCTCGCAGCACTGATGGCTTGCGCCGTCCTCACCAACGCTGATACCTGCGTGGGTTGCGCCGATTTTAACATTCAAATGGGGATAGCCGATTGAATTTCTTACCTGCTCAAAGGCTCTGCCCGATGCAAACATAGCAAAGCTTGAAGCAAAAGGAACAAGTCCCATTGTTGCAAAGCCTGCTGCAACGCACATCATATTTGCCTCTGCAATTCCGCAGTTGAAATGCTGAGCGGGAAATGCTTTTTTGAATATTCCTGTTTTTGTTGCTGCAGAAAGGTCTGCGTCAAGAACAACAAGCTTATCTGCGCCTGCTTCGGCAAGCTCTTTAAGAGCGTTTCCGTAGCTATCGCGCGTTGCAATATTTTTAACCTCTGCCATATCTTACGCCTCCAATTCTGCGAGCTTTGCACTGAGCTCTTTCATTGCAATATTGTATTCCTCTTCATTGGGTGCCTTGCCGTGCCAGCCAACCTCGTTTTCCATATATGAAACGCCGAGGCCTTTGATGGTTTTCATAATTATTGCAAAGGGTTTATCGGAATTATGGAATGCGTTAAACGCGCCCTCAAGCTCATCGAAATCGTTTCCGTTGATAACGGTTACATTGAAGCCGAATGCCTTAAGCTTTTCGTCGATGGGCTCTGCGCTCATAACCTCTTCACACGAGCCGTCTATCTGCAGTCCGTTTGAATCAATGATAACGCAGAAGTTATCAAGCTTATACTGAGCGGCAAACATAAATGCCTCCCAAACCTGACCCTCTTCAATTTCGCCGTCACCGAGAAGAGAATAAACATTAATATCCTTGCCGAGATATTTTGCTGCCTTTGCCATACCTGCCGCAACGCTGACGCCCTGACCCAAAGAGCCCGTGCTCATATCAACACCCGGAACGGTGTTCATATTCGGATGTCCCTGAAGGTATGAGCCTATATGACGAAGGGTTTTTAAATCTTCAACAGGGAAAAAGCCTTTATATGCAAGCGCGCTGTATAAGCCCGGTGCACAGTGTCCCTTTGAAAGAACAAAGCGGTCTCTGTCCTCCCACTTCGGCTCATCAGCCCTGTAGTTCATTTCTGTTCCGTAAAGATATGCAAACACATCTGCCGAGGAAAGAGAGCCTCCCGGATGCCCAGCCTTTGCGTTATATGTGCTTTCAATAATTCCCATTCTTATCTGAGTGGCAAATATTTCAAGCTCTTTTTTCTTGTTAATATCCATATCAACTCAACGCTCCTTATTTAATCTTTATATATTTTATCAAATAATATCTAAAAGTTCAATTACACTATTATTACAAAATATGATTTGCAGGCAAATCATATTTTGAGTCGCGAGTTCCGAGTGCCAAGTTGCGAGTTAAGGTTAGGCATTAGGGATTCGAACCAAGCAAGGTTTTGCCCGTCCCTTTTTCACAAATACTGTGTTAAAG
>SVQE01000042.1 GCA_015065505.1 Oscillospiraceae bacterium | reverse complement strand
GAGCTTTGTAACCTACGCAAACGAAGCAAAAACCGAGCTTCTCGGTGTTAGCGAAGAAACAATTAATTCCTTCGGCGTAGTAAGCGAAGAGGTTGCAGGTGAAATGGCGCAGGGCGTTGCAAAAAGAGCGAATAGCGAAATCGGCGTCGGCATAACAGGCGTTGCAGGTCCAACCGGCGGAACAGCAAAAAAGCCTGTCGGAATGGTCTGCTTCGGCTTTTGCATCAACGGCAAAACAAAAACCTTCACAAAGCTCTTCGGCGAAATCGGCAGAAACGAGGTCCGCAGCGCATCGGTCAACTTCGTTTTCCAAACGCTGATGGATTTGTTAAAATAACCCTTGATTTTGCGATTGTTTTAATGTAGAATACTAAAAGTGATTGCTGGTATGGCTCAGTTGGTAGAGCAGCGCATTCGTAATGCGCAGGTCATCGGTTCGAGTCCGATTACCAGCTCCAAACAAAAAGACACCCTTGCGGTGTCTTTTTGTTTGGAATACGATATGGTCGGACTCGAAACGAACTCCAAATTTGCCGTGCAATGCCTTGCTGGGCAAATTTGGGAGAACAGTCCGGGGGACTGTTCGATAGTTGAGAAGAGAGTCCGACTACCGGCTCCAAGAATACGGAAACAGAAAAATCTGTTTCCGTATTTTTAATACTATGAAAAGATAATAGACACAAAATCAAAATTTGAGTACTGAAGAATTGAAATATCAACCGTCTTGATGTATAATGAAATTACAGAATTTTTGAAGTAGGTACAATGAATGAATTATATAAACTCGGCAACGTCTCCTTCATTTCATTACCGTCCGGCTAAAGGTTGGATAAATGACCCAAACGGGCTTGTGTGGTTTAAGGGGTACTATCATATCTTTTTTCAGCATTCACCGAACTATGAGACTCCGTGGCATGAAAGTATGCACTGGGGACACGCAAGAACAAAGGACTTCGTTCATTTTGAAGAACTGCCTGTTGCGCTTTTCCCCGACAAAGACTATGACATCGACGGCTGCTGGTCGGGAACCGCCATAGTGAAGGACGAAGTTCTGTACCTGTTTTACGCTTGTGTTAAGGGCGAAACGCAGGCGGTTGCCGTAGCGTATTCAACGGACGGTATTCATTTTGAAAAATATGAGGGCAATCCTGTAATAGAAACGTTTCCACCGGAAGGTTCTCCCGATTTCCGCGACCCCGCCGTATGCTATGCCGACGGGAAATACCGGTGCGTTATGGCTTCGGGGAACCGCGAAAAACATTCCGCCGTCTTACTGCTCTATGAAAGCGATAATTTGTTTGATTGGAAATACTGCGGAGTGATGCAGGAATGGGAAAACGCAAAATTTGCAGAATGCCCTTCATTCCTGCAGTTTGGAAATAAATATTTGTTGTCCGCATCCGTGTGCCGTGAGAATAATCACAGCTTTTCGATAGCGGTAGGCTCATTCGGGAACGGCAGATTTACTGCCGAAATAACAGGAGAAGTCGATAAAGGTCCCGACCAGTATGCAGGGCAGATTTTCCGTGATACGAGGGGACGCGCAATTCTTCTTTCGTGGATTCCGGGGTGGGCGTATGCAGGCTATCGTGAACGTGATATAGGATGTATGTCCGTACCTAGCGAAATCACCGTGAATGACGGAAAGATATGCGCATATCCGATTGAAGAAGTCCATCAGTTCTTAAAAAACTCCGATTCGTCTCTCGTACGCACGCAGGACGGTTTTCGCATATTAAGAGAAGGCAGGGACGATGTCGTCTATCGGGGTGAGCTGAAACAGCTTTTATGTATAAGAGACGGTGATGTCCTTGAAGTATTTGTCAACGGCGGTGAAGAGGTATATACCGCATTGCTGTAATCGAAAGCAACAGATATTACCTTAACTACAACCAGAGGTCGTCGGTTCGAGTCCGATTACCAGCTCCAAATAATAAATGACACCCTCGCGGTGTCATTTATTATTTCAATATGATATCGGACTCGAAACGAACTCCAAAAATACTGTGCAGCTCGCTGCTGAGTATTTTTGGGAGAACAGTCCGGTGGACTGTTCGATAGCTGAGAAGAGAGTCCGATTACCAGCTCCAAATAAGGTAGTAGATATTGATAGAATATCTGCTGCCTTCTTTTTTTGCCCGAAAGCCATATTGAAAACAAACAGAATTATTCTGATGGCGAACGAATCGGGCGTTTCCTCCACAGCACACGGGGACGTTCCTCGCCCTCTACGAACCGCATTTATTAGTTGCGCGTAGCGGTGCGTCCCCATGGCGAACGAATAGACGCAGTTTATTTACTTCATTGACGGCGAACAACGGTTAATTAATGCGTTTGCTTTGTGGGGTATAAAGTAAACGGATACTCCGTGAAAACAGACTGTAGCAGTATACCATATTTGCTAAAAGCTCAAAAATAGAATATTAAAAAAGTACACATTCTGTTAACTTCTATTGACATAATATATATTTTTTATATAATGAATTTGTATTTTTATGCGGTAAGGGCATCTCCGTCAGATACTAAGCACAGTATGCGGTCAGCTGCTCGGCGCCTTTTCCTTTAAAATGCAAATAATTAATGAAAGGATTTGATAAAAATGAAATTTTCAAAGAAAATTATTGCTGTTGTGTTAACAGTATTGATGGTAGTTTCCGTGCTCCCGTTCAGTGCGTTTGCGGCAACATCGGGGAGTTGCGGAACAAATGCTACTTACACGCTTCAAGATACTGACGAAGACAGTATACTTGACAAACTTACTATCAGCGGTACAGGTGCTATGGCGGACTATACAAGTGGAGGTGCACCTTGGTATAGTTATAGTGAACGACAAAATCTTAAAACAGTTGTGATTGAAGAAGGTATTACAAGTGTTGGTAATTACGCGTTTTTCAATTTGGATCACGCAATAAGCCTAAGTATTGCAAGCACCGTTGAAACATTAGGTACAAGCTCTTTCCAGTATTATGGATATTATTCTACAAATGTACTTACAAATGTGACACTTCCGGACGCTCTTACAAACATTGGTGATAGAGCTTTTGCTGGTTGGAAATCTTTACAAAGCGTAACCATTCCTGCCGGAGTAACATCAATTGGCTCTCAGACTTTTGCTGGTTGTTCTGCATTGTCAACAGTAACATTTGCTCGCCCGAGCACTTCCCATAACCTGGCAGTTGGCGTTAGTGCTTTTTCAAGCGGTTCTATTGCTTTTTCAGGCACCGGCGCAGACCTTTATGACGGCGAGACCGAGATTACAGCAGGAACAGCTGCAAGTTCACTTGGCGGCAAAACTCTCAACTGGGTATCAACCACTCCCGTTCTTCCTCAGGCGACTGTAACCGATATCACAAATTCGGAAGAAAACACTATCGGTCTTGACGCTGCATTTAAGTTTGTGGCTCCGGAAGGAACAACGGCATATGATGATTATTACTGCGATTTCAAGATTAGTTTCGACCGTGATTTAACATCGGACGATATCGAGCTTTGGGGTCAGTACGGAAACTATCCCTGGACAAATCTTGCAAGCGAGGCTTCGGGCGATGCATACACCATTGAGAAAGACACTGATTATTATCTCCTCAGAGATATTATTCAGGCTCCGATGACCTATGCACAGATTCGTGAAATCGAAACCTTCCTTTGCGGAATCAAATCTCATTACGGTGCAGCAGGCGCAACAATTAACGTTCAGCTTGTTCTCTTTGATGATATCACAGAGGTTAATCCGATAACTCTTGACGAAAAAGTGTTTGTTGCTCCGACAGAGCCGAACAACGGCGCCAATATCACTGTTGCAGACACAATCAGCGAGAATTTCTATCTTGATGATGAGTTCTACGGCGAATCAGCATATGTTTCGGTTAACTATAACCACAACAGCAACGCAAGCGAAACAGCGGACTTCCGCACCGATGTTCAGTCAATGGCTTCACTTCCCGAGCTTGATGATAACGAGAGCCCCTATGACGGTGCAAGAAAGCTTTCCGTTATTCAGGCTCCTGCTCAGTCAACAGAGCCTATCACCATCAAAGTTTATGCAACTCAGGCAGATGCACAGGCAGGAACAAATGCTATTGATACAATCGAGTACAGCGTATATAACTACTGCCGTCAGATTCTTGAAGGCGAATATGCAGAGAATCTTAAAGAGCTTGCAGAGTCAACTCTCGACTATGCAGCAGCAGCTCAGACATATTTCAACTACAACACTGATAATATGGCAACAGTTGATGCAACAGGCGATTTCTATAACAATGTTGCAGGTGCAGACCTTTCATCAGTTGCAGGCGTAAGCGCAGCACCAAGCTGCATTAAGAGAGCTTCAATCGTTGTTAAGTCAGACCTTGAAATCAATCTTTATTCGTTAACTCCTATTGAAGTGACAGGATATAGCATTGATTCAGACAATGCTGAAAGATTTACTGCAACAACGGGCGAAAAGAACGGCGATTATTATTGTGTTCATATCTCGGGTATAGACGCAGCAAATATGAACAAAACCTTCACAGTAAACACAAGCGAAGGCGATATTGTTATGACTGCAAACACTGTTATCAAGATGATGGCTGGCAGCAGCAATGCAAATCTTTCAACACTTGCAAAAGCAATGTACCTCTACGGCGTTGCAGCAAGCGAATATTTCGGTTAAGGAGGGGATAACAATGACAAAACTTTATAACGAACCTGAATTCAAGGTAGTAATAACGAACTCTGAAGATGTTATCACCACCTCGGGCGAAGAAACACCAACAATCACGCAGGGTCAGTTTGAAACCGAAGACTTTGACTTCAGCATTTAAACTGATAACCGAATAAAAACAAAAAGGCGCAGTCCCTTCGTCAGAGTGCACTCCGCTATTGAAGCATATTGCTCTTAATTTTTTGTTTTGAGCAATATACTAACAATCGCTGCGAACACTCTTCCTCTCCCCAAAAAGCCTATTGGGCTTTCCGGGGACCCCGTGGCTGCGCCTAACTTTATTTTATATTGCTTTTTTGCCTATAAATCCCCATTCCACGCACCCGATTTTTTAAGTGCGTGAAAATCGCTAAATCCACGCGCCTAATTTTTCGACTGCGTGAAATTTGCAAAAACCACGCACCCCATAAAATTCTATTAAAATGTGCAACCCTTTCCAAGGCTTCCTTTCAGGAAGCCTTTTTTATGCTGTTTTTCTGCGATTTTCATAATTCCAAATCGAGCAAAAACGATAACGAAAAAGTAAATATTTTCAGCCGAATTAATCGGCATAAAAAATAATCTCATCCTGAAAAAATCAGAATGAGATTTTTGAATAAGTTTCTCAAGACCATCTAATGACAATTTATTATTTTTTGTAAAATCATTTGCTCGACAAATCAGAGTTTGTCGGGCTCAAAACCTAAAGCCTTCCCCTTGAGGGGAAGGTGTCACGAAGTGACGGATGAGGTGTCTATCGCCTTTGATTGCTTTCAACAACTGATAATAAGAGGCAACACACCTCATCCACCGCAAGCGGTCCCCCTTTTGCTCGCCGCAGACGGCTAACCCCTTTGTCTGCTGCGCAGACATTTCCCCTGTCAAGGGGAATGCCTCAAGGGGAAGGTGTGAAATCTCAATTCGTACGCCGATAATACAATCGGAGCGAAGCGACCCAACAACGCGCCACGCGCCACGCATCACGCGCCACTAAAATAGGGATTTGCGGGGCTACGCCCCGACAAATCCCGATTTGTCGGGATCATTATTATTCTCACCAAATCGGAAATTATATGAGAATATAACCCCTGAACCCTCGTACGGAATAGTACGAGTACGCACCATTGTGAAATGTAAACACCGTTGCGTAACGCCTCTCACAAAAAAGCGCGCCGCCCTTGCCGCGAATATCATCCGGCGTAGCGATCCAACTTGATGTTTTTAAATCAAATTCACCGAGACTTTGCAGTCTGCGATACAACTCCTCGGTCATGATCGATATGCCGATCTCTTTCGCTTTCTGTTCTGCGCTGCCTGAAGGCGGGTTTTTGGTGCGCCTTTGCAAAGCCTTTTCGTCATAGCACAGGCTTCTGCGCCCGGAAGGGGATTCCTTTGAGCAGTCGCAGAAAATAAGCTTTCCCGTCTTTTCGTCATAGCCGATGGTGTCCGGCTCTCCGCCGCTTTCCTCCATCCTTCTCAATATCTCCAAGGATGCAGGACGTTCAAGTAAACGTTTCTCCACGTCAAGCCAGTTCAGTTCTATATGAAGATTTTTGTTTTCACGAAACCTTGCCTTTAATAATTCCAACATGGTTTTTCCTCCGCAAATTCCGATTTGTCGTGTTCATTATATCACACAACTAATAAAAAGCATACATCTGTCCGAAAATATAATCTGATTAGTCGATTGTACTGCTGTTTTGCGTGTTTATTCGGGTAAAACTCTTTTCGTTGTCATTCTGCCGTAGTTCATATCGGCTCTGAAGCCTTCGGCGAAGCTTGCGCCGCACTGATAGCCGCGCACTGCCGAACAGTTTTTAACAAATTCAATAAAGTCAATTTTATCGTGCTCTTTCATCCAGACCACCTGCGATTCGTGGGCGGCAAGCGCCTTGAGCTTTAAATCAATGGTGTCGGATATATCAACATATTCCGTCGGCTCGAAGCCTGCGTTTGCAAGCGTATCCATAAGATAAAGCGGACAAATGGGCGCGATTTTCTGACCGTAGTCGCTGTCGTAATGCGCAAGGCTTGCACAGCAGGTTGCCCTGAAAACAAGGCGGTAGGTTTCCATATGGTCGCGGTGGTAATCCTGAAAATAGTGGGTGATAATGAGGTCTGGCTGAACTTCTCTTATAACCCTTGAAAGCTTCAGAACCTGTTCATCGTTTGATGAATCAACATACTGGTCGTCAACATCAAGGGAATAGTGTTTTGCACCGATTAACCCGGCAGCCTTTTCGGCTTCCTTTGTTCTTATAACGCCGAGCTCGTCGGGCATAATTTCAACATGACCGAGATTTCCGTTTGAAACATGGCAAACAAAAACATTGTTACCCGTATTAATGTATTTAATCAGCGTGCCGTAGCAGGCGATTTCAAGGTCGTCGGGATGTGCGCCAACTGCAAGAATATTCATAATATACCCCCTTTATATTTCTGAAAATATTTTATCATCATATTTTGATATAGTCAACTGTTCAATATCCACTTGATAATGCTTTGTTATTGGAGTAAAATAAGTATTTGTTGAAATTAATTACAGTTTTTCCCCGGTGATGCTTATGAATAATTCTGTAAGAAAACGCGACCACGGTTTTGATAATATGAAGCTCTTTCTTATTGTTCTTGTTGTTTCAGGACATATATTGGAGGAAATGAGCTTAACGGGCTCTTTGGGAATAATTCGCGCTTGCATTTATTCCTTTCATATGCCGCTTTTCGTTTTTGTTTCGGGCTATTTTTCAAAATCTGTCAGCAGTAAAAAGGAAAGAGTTTTCACTAATTATTTGATTCCGTTTTTTATTTTTAACACGGCGTATGCACTGATAATCAGCGACGGTTTCTTTGTTAATATCTTTTTGTCCGTTTATGCGTTCTGGTATTTTTTGAGCTTGTTTTTCTGGAGCATCAGCATTGATTATATCGGCAGATTCAAGCCGTTAATTTTTGTTTCTGTTTTGCTCGGGCTATACTGCGGCTGCTTTGATTCAATCGGAAGAACGCTGTCGCTTTCAAGAACAATCTGCTTTTTCCCGTTTTTCATCCTCGGATACCTGATTAATAAAGAGGGAATAAGCAAGCTGCGTTCAATCAATAAAGCAGTGCCCGTGCTTGGCGTTGCTTTCTCGCTTTTCATAACTGCTTTTGCAAACTACAGGGGCATCATACCCGTTAAAATGTATGAAATGCTTCAGTCCTATCAAAAAACGGGGGTTGATAAGCTTTCGGGCGTGCTTGAGAGGCTATTCATATACTCTGTTGCAGTAATTATGATTGTCTGCCTGATTGCGCTGATTCCCGATAAGGAATATAAAATAACGAAAATCGGAACAAGAACGGCGTGCATTTATATATTCTCGAGCTTTATTATCAAACTCGGTTTTAAATACATATTATCCGTTTACTGCACATTTATATTCAAAAACACAGCGATTGAAATTATAAGCGCCGTAATACTAACCTTCGCAGTATTGCTTATAACGGGAAACAAGTATATAAATAAGTTTTACAACCAAATAATAAAGGGCATTGAGAAGCTTTTTATACGCACTTAAACGATTAAAAAGCATACATATTTTAATCAATGTAAGAAGTATTTACCCGTATTGTTTGTGTTAATATCATAATAAACAAGGAGGAATTTTTATGAAAAAAATAAGTGTTGGCAAAAGCTTTGATGCGTCTGCAGTTGTTATGGGGTGCATGAGAATAGACGGCGCAAAGGAAGCACCCGACAAGATTATCAACACCGCGCTTGACCTCGGAATTGATTATTTCGACCATGCCGATATATACGGCGGCGGAAGATGCGAAGAAATCTTCGGCGATTTTCTTGCCGAGAATAAATCCATCCGCGACAAAATCACAATTCAGACTAAGTGCGCCATAAGAAGCGGATTCTTTGATTATTCAAAGGAGCATATTTTAAATTCGGTTGAAAACTCGCTTAAAAGATTAAGATGCGATTATCTTGATGTGCTTTTGCTTCACCGACCCGATACATTAATGGAACCCGAGGAGGTTGCCGAGGCGTTTTCGCTTCTTGAAAGCTCGGGAAAGGTTAAGCATTTCGGCGTTTCAAACCATAACCCGATGCAGATTGAGCTTCTTAAAACAGCAGTTGAACAGCCCCTTATAATTAATCAGCTTCAGCTTTCTATAACCGAAAGCGGAATGATAACCTCGGGGCTGAATGTTAATATGAAAAACGATGAATCCTTTATGCACGACGGCTCAGTTCTTGAGTATTCAAGAATTAAGGGCATAACAATTCAGGCGTGGTCGCCGTTCCAACAGGGATTCTTTAAAGGCGTTTTCCTCGGCGATTATGAGAAATATCCCGAGCTTAACAAGGTTATTGATGAGCTTGCTGAAAAATACAATGTTCAGCCTATTTCAATAGCAAGCGCTTGGATTTTAAGGCATCCTGCAAACATTCAGCTGATTTCTGGCTCAATGAACACCGAAAGAATTAAGGCTATCTGTGCAGGCGCGGATATTGTTCTTTCAAGGGAAGAGTGGTATTCAATCTACCGCGCAGCAGGCTTCAGACTGCCGTAATCAGTGCATAGTTCATAAGGCATAGTGCATAGTTAAGGGTCGCAGGAGCGACCCTTAATTTTTCACTTGACAAAAGAGAGAAAGAGTAGTATTATTTTGTTATGCAACAGATGTTGCATAACAAATGTTGCTAAAGGAGTGAAGATATGCCCCCGAAAGTAAAATTTACAAAGGATGAAATAATTGAAGCGGCAGTTTCAATAACAAGAGAAAAGGGGATAAGTGCCGTAACAGCGCGCGAAGTAGGCGCGGTGCTCGGCGTTTCCTCGCGTCCGCTTTTCACCTATTATAACACGGTTGACGAGCTGAAAAAGGATGTTTTTATATATTCCGAAAACCTTTACCGCGATTATGTTAAGCGAGGTCTTGAAATGCCAATACCTGCGCTCGGCGTCGGAATTCAATTTGTTGAATTTGCAAAGAACGAGCCCGAGCTATACAGATATGTTTTTCTAACTCCTCCCGATTCAAGCAGGGGAAGCGCAATGGAAGGGCTGAAGCTTTCGCAGGATTTGGTTCGTGAATCCATAATGAAAATCTATATTATGGATGCAGTAACGGCGGATAAGTTTTTCCGCGATTTATGGCTTGTTGCATACAGCATAACAACGCTGATTGTTATGGGGGACTGCCCTTATTCTGACGATGAAATAAGCAGGCTGTTTACTGAATATTCGGTTTCAATCTGCAAGGCGTATAAGGAAATACCCGGCTTGATTGAAGGCAATTTTGATAAGGATAAGGTTTTTAAAGAGATTATAGGCAAGGTGCAGAAATGAAACGAAAACTGATTAATTATCTCGGCTTAACGGGATTGATTGCTTTAATATCATATGCGTTTGCTGTAGTTTTTTCGCCCCTTGCTTATCCCGGTTATAACTGGATGGAGCAGGCAGTCAGCGATTTATCTGCCGAAAGCGCACCATCAAGAATGCTTTGGAATCAGCTTGCGGCGCTCTACGATGTTTGCAGTATTTTGTGCGTCAGCTGTGTTTCGGCTTATGTTTGCGACAAGAAAATTTTCACGAAGCCTTTCAGAATAGGCATATATATTTTCACGCTGATGAACTGGATTTCAGGCATTGGCTATGCAATGTTTCCGCTTGCAGACGGCGGCAAGGAAATAACATCAATTCAGGAAATCGGTCATATTGCCGTAACGGCGCTTGTTGTTATTCTTTCGATTGCTTCGCTTTTGATTCTGATTATATCGGGCTTTAAAAACAAGCCTGCAAGGGGTATTGCAATACTTGCCTTGATTGCATTTATAATGATGATGGTTGGAGCAATAGGGCAAAGCGCGGTTCCTCCCGAATATTTCGGAATAGTTGAACGCTTCAGCGTGTTTTCCGCAGTTGGCTTCACCGCTGTTCTCGGATTATATTTATTTAATGGATTTGGTGAAAAATATGGAGCTTAAAACTGAAAGATTGATTCTGCGTCCGTGGAAAGAGAGCGACGCAGAGGATTTATATAAATATGCAAAGGACCCCGATGTGGGTCCGATAGCAGGATGGAATTCACACGAAAGTGTTGATGAAAGTCTTGAAGTTATAAAAAATGTTCTTAACGGTGAAGAAGCATATGCCGTTTGCTTGAAAGAGGATAACAGAGCAATCGGCGCAATAGAAATTATGTTCAATCGTCCCGTTACTCAAAGCGATGATGAATGTGAGCTCGGCTTCTGGATTGGCAAGCCCTTCTGGGGAAGGGGACTTATTCCCGAAGCTGCACGCGAGCTTATAAGACGGGCTTTTGAGGATTTGGGTGTGAACAAGGTTTGGTGCGGCTATTATGACGGAAACGAAAAGTCGAAGCGCACACAGGAAAAGTTAGGATTTAAGTATCAGTTTACAGCTGAGAATGTTTATGTGCCTCTTATGAAGGAATACAGAACCGAGCACATATCCTGCATAACAAAGGAGGATTATTATGGGAGCAATGCTTGAAATAAAGAATTATTCAAAATCATATGCAAAGGGAAAGAAGGCTGCGGATAATGTGTGCCTTACAGTAAACAGCGGTGATATATTCGGATTTATCGGTCATAACGGTGCAGGTAAATCAACAACAATCCGCGCAGTTGTCGGCGTGCTTGATTTCACCGAAGGCGAGATTTTTATCGACGGTCATTCGGTTAAAAGCGAGCCTATGGAATGCAAAAGAATTAGTGCATATATTCCCGATAATCCCGATTTATACGAAAACTTAACGGGTATTCAGTATCTTAATTTTATTGCGAATGTTTTCGGTATCGGCGCTCAGGAGAGAAAAGAAAAAATTCAGAAATATGCGAATGAATTTGAAATAACAGCGTCCCTGGGCGACCTTATCAGCTCTTATTCGCACGGAATGAAGCAGAAGGTTGCAATCATTTCCGCGCTCATACATAATCCGAAGCTGCTTGTGCTTGATGAGCCCTTTGTCGGTCTTGACCCGAAGGCTAGCTTCACCTTAAAGCAGATTATGCACGAAATGTGCGAGCAGGGCTGTGCAATCTTCTTTTCAACCCATGTTCTTGATGTTGCCGAAAAGCTTTGCAACAAGGTTGCAATTATAAAGCAGGGCAGAATTATTGCATCGGGAACCATGGAAGAACTCACAGAAGGTCATTCACTTGAAGAGACATTCCTGGAGGCAGATAATGAAAAATAAAAGCATTCTTCTGCTTAAAGCGTTGATTGTTTCAACAAGCAGAATTAATCAGATAAAGCATCAGTTCGACCCTAAAAAGCGCAAGAAGGCTGTTGGCGGAATTATCGGCGTTGTTGTTATTTACGCGATGATAATGTTTTACGCGGTGTCGATTTGCATGGGTTACGGGGAATACGGAATAATTGATTCCGCCCCGCTTATGTGTGCGCTCACCCTCAGCGTTATAGGGTTTATGTTCACGCTGTTTAAAACAAACGGATATCTTTTCAACTTCAAGGAATACGATATGCTGATGTCGCTTCCGTTTGAAGCAAAAACGGTTGCAGCGTGCAAATTCCTTTATATGTATATCAAAACTCTGCCCTGGTATATAAGCATATCCTTTGCAATGCTTGCAGGCTATGCATACTACGCAAAGCCGAGTTTCCTTGTTTATCCCGTCTGGATTGTTTTAACCTTTGTTGTTCCGATTATTCCGATGCTAGCAGCGGCTTTCATGGGCTTTCTGATTGCAAGAATAAGCTCGGGCTTCAAAAAAACAAATATAGTTCAAACGATATTAAGCTTTGTATTTGTAATTTTTTGCTTTTCACTCAGATTTTTTATTGAAGATATGTTCAGGGACGATAAGGTTGAGCAGACTCTTGAAAGCATTTCGGGTGCAACAGCAGGCGCTGCAAAATACTATCTTCCTGCAGGCTGGTTTGCATCGGCTGTAACAGAGCTTTCAGTTGTTGACATTCTGCTTTTAATCGGGCTGAGCGCGGCATTGTTTGCGATTGTTTTTGCCATTGTCGGCAAATCCTACAGAAACATTAATTCGGCTCTGAAATCGCACCACGCATCAAAGAGCTACCGTATGGAAGAGCAGAAAAAAAGAAGCATCGTCAATGCGATTGCCTTCAAGGAATTCAAACGAATGACGGGCTCAACAACATATTTTGTCAATGTTGCCGTCGGCGAAATTCTTGCGCTGATTTTCAGCGTTGTAACACTTGTTTTCGGCTTTGATAAAATTATTTCAACAGTTCTTGCAGGCGCACCGCTGACAGCTTCAATGCTTCAGCCTGCAATTCCGTTTATAATCTATTTCTTTATCGGAATGATGGCAACAACCGCTTGTTCGCCGTCGCTTGAAGGCAAAAACTACTGGATTTTGCAAAGCCTGCCCATTGAAAAGAAAACAATCTATAAGGGCAAAATGCTGTTCAATATCTATTTAACGGTTCCGTTTATGGTCTTTTCGGTTATATGCCTTTGCATAGCAACCAAAGCGCCCCTGCTGAATTCGGTTTTATATGTTATTCTCGGAATAGTTCTCTGTCTGTTTTCAACAGCCTGGGGCTGTGTTTGCGGAGTTAAGCACATTAAGCTTGAATGGGAAAACGAGGTTGAGGTTATCAAGCAGGGAACAGCCGTTATGCTTTATTTGCTTCCGAATATGTTTGTTGTTATGGGGCTTTGCGTTCTTGTTGTTTTCCTCGGAACAAAGCTTGACCATAAATTGGTTGCAGGCATTTTCATATTAATAACTGCAATCTTGGCGGCGATTAGCTATAGAAGGGTTATTGCTCTGGCTGAAAAATCGTAAATATGTTTTTATTAAGGAAAGAAGGTCATAAAAATGAAAACATTAATGCAGATTCAAAAAATATTTAAAGCGGGTAAGATACTTAGCAAAATCGGTAAGATTACCTGCATTGTCGGCGCATGCATCGGCGCTTTCGGAATATTGGGAATAGCTCTTATTCCCGATAATTTCAAAATCGGCGGAACTGAAATCAAAGGTCTTGTTGACACTTCTGCAACAACCGAGGGCGAGGGCTATGCATCGCTTATTGTTATGGTTATTATGTGCATTGGCTATGCAGTTCTTTTCAGACTTGCCGAGAAGTATTTTAAAAATGAACTCAACATCGGAACGCCATTCACGCTTGACGGCGGAAAAGAGCTTACCATACTCGGACTCTATGTTGTTTGCATTCCGCTCATCACTAATTTTGCCGGCGAAATTGCAATTCAGATTCTTCAGCACTTTATGGAGGGCGTTAAGAATGTTGATTTGGACTACAATATGAATGTTGGCTTAGGCTTTGCGATTATTGTTATGGGTATGCTTTGCAGATGCGGCGCAGAGCTTATGAGCGAAAAAAAAGAGGCAAAAAATGAAGATATTAGTATTTAACGCTTCGCCGAAAAAGGATAAAAGCGACACAATGCATATAACGCGTGCATTTCTTGAGGGAATGAACGGGGCTGAGCAGCAGGATATTAAGATTATTGATGTTATTGATAAGCATATTGAATACTGCACAGGCTGTTTTACCTGCAAGAAAAACGGAGGCGAGTGCATATTTGATGATGATATGAAGGATATTCTTGAAGAAATCCTTGAAAGCGATTTGCTCTTATTCAGCTATCCGCTTTATTCCTACGGTATGCCTGCTCCGCTAAAAGCGCTGATAGACAGAACCATGCCCCTGTCAAGTATGGCGATGAAAAAGGTTGGCGACAGATATTTTCATGTTGGTCAGGCGGATTTCAGCAAGCTGAGATATATGATGATTTGCGGCTGCGGCTTCCCGAACAGCAGGCATAATTTTGAGCCTGCCATAGCGCAGTTCAAACTCTGCTTCCCGAATAATCACACTATAATAACTGTTCCCGAAAGTCCGATGTTCAATGCTCCCGAAGCGGATATTGTAACAAAGCCGAGGCTTGAGCTTGTTAAAAAAGCAGGTGAGCAGTTTGCAAAAACGGGTGAAATTGAGGGCGAACTTTATGAAGAAATTTGCTCGCCGATGATACCCGAGGAGCAATATGCCAATATTGTTAACGCAAGTGTTTAAAAGGAGATATAAATGGAGTATTATAAAACAGTTAAACTAAAAGACGAAAGAGAATGCATTCTCAGAAACGGCGTTTATTCCGATGGCGAGATAGTGCTTGAGCTTTTCAAAAAAACGCATTCACAAACGGATTTTTTGCTTTCCTATCCCGATGAAGTTAAATTCACGGTTGAAGAAGAGAGCGATTATCTTCAGAAGAAAACCGAAAGCGAAGGCGAAATTGAAATTCTTGCCGAGCTTGATGGCGTTATTACAGGTTCGGCAGGAATTGAAAGAGTCGGCATTCATGAAAAGCTTGCCCATCGCTGTGATTTCGGTGTCTCAGTTGATAAGGAATACTGGGGATTCGGAATTGGCAAGGCGCTCCTTGAGGCGTGCATTGAATGCGCAAAAAAGGCAGGCTATGCACAGATGGAGCTCGAGGTTGTTGCCGATAATGAAAGAGCCGTTCAAATGTATAAAAAAGCAGGCTTCGTTGAATACGGAAGAAACCCGAGGGATTTCAAATCAAGGCTTACGGGCTATCAGGAAGTTATTTATATGAGGCTGGAGCTTGATTAACTGATACAAAACTTTTAAACAATAAAAATTCAGACTTCAAAGCATTTTTGTGAGTCTGAATTTTTTTATTCGGAATTTAAAATCTGTATGAAAAATTAATGGAATTTTTATTGACATAACAACATAAGTGTGCTATAACGAAATTGATGGAACTGTATTAATTCAATTAATACAGTTGACAAAAAGGAGAGTGTTATTATGAAAGAGAAAAAGTTAACGATTTTTATGGTGTTTGTTTCAATTATGCTCTGCGCAAGCATTGCAATTTCGGGCTTCACACTGTATAGTCAGAAAACAACGGCAGACGCGATTGATAAGTTCACAGGCTCCTCCGAGGATGTTGACCAGGAGGACGATGTTACTATTGCAGGCAACTATGTAATTAAGTCAACACTTAATATTTCCGATGCATATAAATCGGGCGACACATCAAAGCTTGATGAAACCGAAAAGGAAACGCTTGATATGGCAAAGGAAATAATTGCCGAGGTTATAACTGATAAAATGACCGATTTTGAAAAGGAAAAGGCAATATACGACTGGTTAACCGCGCAGTTAACGCAGAACACGGGCATATTAACCGTTATTCCAACAAGAATAGGCGACAGCGATAATCCGCACGATGTTCTTAAATACCGCACAGCGGTTTGCGTCGGCTATGCAACAACCTTCAGAATGTTTATGCAGATGTTTGATATTGAATGCAAGGTTGTTCATTCATCCGATTTAACTCATTCGTGGGATTTGGTTAAGCTTGATGACGGCTGGTATCACACCGATTGCTATATGGACAGCGAATCAAACAACTATCAGAATTTCAATATGGATGACGCAAGATGCTCGCAGGGTCACGACTGGACAAAGGAATACTTCCCGGCAGCAACGGGCAAGAAGTATAACTACATATTCTCAATCTGCGATGAGCTTGAAAACATCTATTCAGTTCCGAAGTGGCTTACTGATGCAATAATCAACAGAAAGAGCGTTATCAGCTGCACCTTTAAAGAGGAGATAACCGAAAAAACCGAAACAACTGCTCAGTTCATGGTTCAGCAGCTTATGAATCAGCTTGATATGGGTGATAATTATTCACTCAGCTTCGACTGGATGCTCAATGATAAGGGAAAGTATGTTCTGTGCTTCTATATCAACTTCTATAATAACAATGAAGTTAAGGTTGATAAAAAGACCGAAGAAAAGGTCAACGATGCCGTTAATAAAGCAATGAGCGAATACTACGAAAGAACAGCAGTGGGGTAAACAAAAATGATTAAAAAGGCTATTGCACTTTTCAGCACATTTTGCATATTGCTTTGCCTTTGCGCCTGCTCTTCAGGCAGCGCAAGGGATATAAGCATGTACGACCTTAAAGACGCTATGGCAGGGGCAACCGATAAGTTTTCGGATATGACCTATGCAAGCTCTGCGGACGATGATGCAAAGGGAATTTTTGCAAATATTTCCGATATGGATTATTCAAAGGTTAATTCATTCATGATTTATTATGCAACAAACGGAACGGGAAATGCTGATGAAATTGCCGTTATTCAGGTTAAAAACAGCAAGGATTTAACCGAGGCAAGGCAGGCGCTTGAAGCGCATCTTGAAAAGAGAAAATCACTTTATGCAACCTATGATAAATCCCAGCTCAAAAAGCTCGACGCGGCAAGAATTGCAACAAACGGCGATTGCGCCGCGCTGATTGTCGGCGATGAAGCGGATAAGATTTACGACGCCTTTCAGAATTTCTTTGAAAAATAATAAATAACAAACTATCCACTACACCACTATCTACTAAAACTATGGTATTCAGCAGCTTCGTTTTTCTTCTTGTTTTTCTGCCGCTGACCCTCGGAATATACTACCTCGCTCCTAAAAAAATAAAAAACAGCGTGCTGTTTATTGCAAGCCTGCTGTTTTATGCATGGGGCGAGCCCGTATATATTCTTATAATGCTGTTTTCAACGGTGTTTGATTACTGCAACGGTCTGGCACTTGAAAAGCTTGAAAGAAAGAATAATCAAAAGGGAAGAAGGGCAATTCTGATATTATCCGTTGCGGTTAATATCGGCTTGCTGTGCTTCTTCAAATACACTGATTTTATAATTGAGACTGTCGGCTCTGTCGGCGGTCTTAATCTGCGTCCCCTCGGAATTGCGCTGCCGATAGGAATATCGTTTTACACCTTCCAGACCCTTTCATACACCATTGATGTATACAGAAAGCGCGTTAAAGCGCAGCACAATATTATTAATTTCGGAATGTATATCTGTATGTTCCCCCAGCTTATCGCAGGTCCGATAGTTCGTTATGCCGATATTGAGCATCAGCTCGAAATCAACCAAAGAAAATTTAATGCCGATAAGGCGGTCAGCGGTGCTGTAAGATTTGCAACGGGGCTTGCAAAAAAGGTTTTGATTGCAAATCAGGCAGGCGCGCTCTGGAGCGAGATTTCTTCGCAAAATGCCCCATCGTCTGCGGTTGCGTGGCTTGGCACATTTGCATTTGCACTTCAGATATATTTTGATTTTTCGGGATATTCCGATATGGCAATCGGTCTTGCAAAAATGCTCGGCTTTGATTTGATTGAAAACTTCGACCATCCCTATATGAGCAAAAGCGTAACCGAATTCTGGAGGCGCTGGCATATTTCGCTCGGCACCTGGTTCAGGGAATATGTTTATATTCCGCTCGGCGGAAACAGAAAGGGTTTGCCGAGGCAGAATGTTAATCTCTTTATTGTTTGGTTTTTAACAGGGCTGTGGCACGGCGCAGGCTGGAACTTCGTTTTGTGGGGGCTTTATTTCTTCGTTCTTCTTGTTGCTGAAAAGCTGTTTTTGCTCAAGCTGTTAAACAAGATACCCGCCGTTTTCGGTCATATTTATGCGCTTGCGGCGGTGCTGTTTTCGTGGGCAATTTTCGCAAACGACGATTTTTCAAAGCTCGGCAGCTTTATAAAAGCGCTCTTCGGCGCAAACGGAGCATATTCGGCGGATTTTGCATACTATATCAAATCCTTTGCATTTATTCTGATAATCGGCGCGCTGTTCTCAACCGATTATCCGATAAAGCTTTTCAGAAAATTAACCAACTCTCAGACGGTGAGAATAATAATCGGGGTGGTGCTTATAGTGCTCTCGTATCTTATGCTCATCGGTGACAGTTACAACCCGTTTTTATATTTCAGATTTTAGCTTATGAAAAAGACATTTATTATTCTGTTTGTCCTTGTTCCTGCGCTGATAACCTCATCAATATTCATTATTAAGGATAATGAATTGTCAACACAGGAAAACAGAACGCTTATGACAAGCGATTCAATATCGCATAATATTAAAGACGGAAGCTTTCAGGGCGATTTTGAAACCTATCTTTCCGACCAGTTTATTTTCAGGGAAAAGCTGATTTGGGCGCAGACGGGTATCAGATATCTTGCAGGTCAGCGCGATATCGGCGGTGCATATATCTGCAAAAACGGCAGACTTATTCAGAAAATAACAAACAGCGATGTGGATAAAAGTCAGCTTGAAGCGTATGCGAAAAAGATTAACCGCATTGCAGGCGATTATAAGGTTTATGTTATGCTTGTTCCGTCCGCAGGCTGTGTTCTTAAAGACGAGCTGCCCGACGGCGCGCCGATGTATGATTACGACGGGATTTATAACAGCCTTTCAACAGAGCTTAATAACGCAAATATGATTGATATTAAAGCTGCATTGAGCTTGCCCGATTGCTATTATAAAACAGACCATCACTGGAATGCGCTCGGTGCATATAATGCCTATAATGCTTTTTGTGAAGCAAAGAATGAAAGGGCAGCCGCGCTTGAAAGCTTTAATCTTAAATCCGTTTCAACTGATTTTCAGGGAACTCTGTTTTCAAAGGTTCCGATAAGCAAAGAAAAGGATGAAATTCTTCTTCCGGAAAACCAATTTTCTGAAGTTACCGCCGACGGCGTTAAGGCTGATTTCTATGATATGAAAGCACTTGAAAGCAAGGATAAATACAATGTTTTTCAGGGCGGAAACCACGGCATCTGCGAAATAGAAAACAAGAATGCAAAAAGCGATAAAACGCTTTTGATTTTAAAGGATTCGTTTGCAAATTCCTTTGTGCCGTATATAGCAGGGGACTATAAGAAAATCATTCTGCTTGACGAAAGATATACCTTCGTTAGCCTTGAGGATTATGTTAAAACACTTAATCCCGATGAAATACTTGTTTTAAAGGAAATAACAAATTTATAATTTAAAGGGTGTTGAATCACTTCAACACCCTTTTATCATTTCTTCTGTTTATGAAATAAACAACTATGTTCGCGCCAACAACCGCAAGGTTGAGAAAATACACTATAAGAACATAGGATATATCGCCGCTAATGAATTTTGCCGCAATTCCGCAGATATATCCGAATTCAATAAGCAGCAGAAATTTCAAACTCATTGATTTTGCAGTTTTTGCCTTTATGCCTTTAACCAGATTGAACGGCCACGAAAGCCCGAAGCAAACAAGCATAAGTGTTTCAAATATTTTTGCCATATTATCCTCCGTTGTTTTTTAATCCGTTATATTTTCAAAGATTTTCTTCTTTTCAAGCACTGAAATTGCAATAATTACGTAGGTGAAGGAAATAAGCGAGCCAACTGCAACATCGCTGAGATAATGCGCGCCCATAACAAGCCTTGTGAATGCAACAATTTCCGTATAAACAAAGGAAATAACAAACATCAGCTTTGTTTTATCCTTAAGCTTTTCGGAAACGAAGGGAAGCAGCAATAATAAATAACACATTCCTGCGCTTGCCGTATGCCCCGAGGGGAAGGACTTGTTGCCGTTTATTCCGTTCGGAACATAGAAGGAGGTGAATGCGTCGTAGCTTCCTGCGGCAATTAAATCCCTGAAACGAACTCTGCCCCAGAGGTATTTAAGATTTTCAACAGTCAGCGTCTGAACAGCCATTACGGCAAGCCCCGTAAAAGCAAGGATAACAAGCTTTCTTTTCATTTTTTCATCGAAATAAATGAACTGCCCGAAGAAAAGAACAAAAGCGCCGAAGCATAGCCCGAATATTATGCCGAAAACGAGGGCGTTTTCTTCAATGAAAAAATATCTTTCAATGTGATATCCGAAATATGCCGAGCCTGCAATTACCGAAAACAAGCCGAATGCCCTGTATGCCTTTTTCTCGCAGAAATAGAATAAAACAACGCCTGCAAGAATCGGAAGCAGCCTTGAGGGCAGCTCGCCCATATTGCAAAACCATATTGCAAACGGACTTTTTGGATTGTTCAGAAAAATGTTGAGCTTCAAATCAACAAAATGTGCTGTTACCAGCGAAAGCGATGTAAAAAGATAGAAAAAAATTATTTCTGATTTATATTTCTTAATCATAAAACCACCGATTTTATAATATCAGATTTTTGTAAAACTTTCAATAACTTTCCTAGGCATTAGGGATTCGAACCCAGTAAGCCTTAAATTGCATATTTCACGCCCCTTTTTCCGCTTTTTGTCTTACCATACGATAGTATGCTT
>SVQE01000041.1 GCA_015065505.1 Oscillospiraceae bacterium | reverse complement strand
CTCTGACGGATATTTTTATACCGATGATTTTGATAATGTTAAAAACGGAATGACTTATTATTATAACACCGGTATTTCCGAAACTGCATTAATGAGTGTTAATCTTGATATAACGGAAAAAGAGCATGTATATGCTTTAAATTCCTTTGATTCAGGCGATAACACTGCTCATATAAAGTGCAGGATATGCAAGGATGAACACAGCATTAATTTCGCCGATTCAATAAATGCAAGAGAAGGCGACGACAATTTCAGCGAGTATCTTGATGTTGTTGATGATAATATAATCAACGCGAAGGACTATGCCGCTATACTAAATACATTTGAATAAAAAAATAAAACCGTCGAAAACGACGGTTTTGTTTTTTTACTTAATTAAGCTCTTTCAACCTTACCTGAGCGAAGGCATCTTGTGCAAACATAAATTCTCTTAGGTGAGCCGTTAACAATTGCCTTAACCTTTTTGATATTCGGTTTCCAGGTTCTGTTTGATCTTCTGTGTGAGTGAGATACCTTAATACCGAAGGACATTTCTTTTCCACAGCATTCACATTTAGCCATATGCGTACACCTCCTTAAATATAACGGATATATATTAACAGAAACTTGTAAAAAAAGCAAGTATTTTTTTAATTAATTTTAAAATAGTGAAATTTGTTGGGCTTTTTAGTTATTCAACTTGATTTTATACACAATATTTTGTATAATAGCATAGTAATTTATAATTATGGAGGAAGTAATATGGCACTCGAAAAAAATGTTAACAGCAGTGAAAAGAAAGCGGCTCTTGAATCTGCTTTAAAGCAAATCGAAAAGCAGTACGGCGCAGGCGCAATTATGCGTCTCGGCGAAAACAGCGTAATGAAGGTTGATGCTATTTCAACAGGCTCACTGACCCTTGATATTGCAACAGGCATAGGCGGTTTACCGAAGGGAAGAATTATTGAAATCTTTGGTCCTGAATCATCGGGTAAAACAACTCTTGCACTTCACTGTGTTGCAGAGGCTCAGAAGCTCGGCGGCGAAGCTGCATTCATAGATGCAGAGCATGCGCTTGACCCTGCATACGCTGCAAACCTCGGCGTTGATGTTGATTCTCTTTTGGTTGCACAGCCCGATAACGGCGAGCAGGCTCTTGAAATCACAGAACAGCTTGTTAGAAGCGGCGCGATTGATATTATCGTTGTTGACTCTGTTGCAGCTCTTGTTCCGAGAAGTGAAATAGACGGCAATATGGGCGATTCCCATGTTGGCCTTCATGCAAGACTTATGTCTCAGGCTTTAAGAAAGCTTGCAGGTGCAATTAATAAGTCTAACTGCATTATTATCTTTATCAACCAGCTTCGTGAAAAGGTTGGCGTTATTTACGGCAATCCCGAGGTTACAACAGGCGGTAGAGCACTTAAATTCTATGCGTCAATGAGAATTGATGTAAGAAAGAGCGAGCTTATTAAAGCTCCCGGAAATGAATTTGTAGGCTCTCATACAAAGGTTAAGATTGTTAAGAACAAGGTTGCACCTCCGTTCAAAACCGCTGAATTTGATATTATGTACGGCACAGGAATTGACAGAATCGGTGAGATTTGTGATTTAGCAGTTACTCTCGGCGTTGTTAAAAAGAGCGGTTCTTGGTTCTCCTACGGTGAACAGCGCTTCCAGGGTAAGGAAAAGCTTAAGGAATTAATTAAAACAAATCCCGAGTTCGGTGCTGAAATCGAGAAGAAGGTTCTTGATATTATGAATAACAGTGCTGAAGCTGATGAAGCTGAAGAAATGGCTCAGCCCGTTGTTTCAGATATTCCTGCAGCTAACATCAGCAGAACAAGAGCTGATGCAAGAGCAAAGCTCGATATTGAAATTGACGACGAAGACTGATAATGAAGATTTCGTATAAAAACGGACGGGGTAACAAAATTCATTTGTTTATTGATGATGAATATCAGATTACCACTACCTCTGATTTTCTGAATGATAATTTCTTTCAGAACAATATTGAAATCACCGAGGACGAATGGATTGAGCTCGTTGAAAAAATCAATTATTCAAAAGCTGTTGGCAAGTGCTACGATTTGCTGTCGCGGAGAATGCACTCTGTTAAAGAGTTACGGGATAAGCTCTTAAAATCCTTTGACAGAGAAACCGCCGACAAAGCGATTGATTTAATGCTTGATTACGGCTATCTGAATGATGAAGAATACGCAAATGACTTGTTTTCTCATTTAACCAATGACAAAAGAATGTCTGAAAGATTCATTATTCTTGAAATGAATAAAAGAGGAATATCAAGCGATATTATTCAAAACCTCGTTTACAATGCCAACATTGATAATGTCGGCACTGCATTTGATATAATAACATCAAAATATTTAACAAAACTAAATCAGGAGGGCGGACGGCAAAAGGTAATTGCCGCAATGTCGAGAAAAGGCTTTTCTTATTCCGATATTGCTTCTGCCCTCGACAAAATACAGGATTATGATGAATTTTAGTGTCGGAATGATTTCACTTGGATGCCCGAAAAATCAGGTTGACGGTGAAATCATTCTTTCAAAAATGAAAAGTGCAGGCTTCAGAATTGTTGGCAGCATTGAAGAATCCGATTTGATGATTATAAACACCTGCGGTTTTATTGAAAGCGCAAAGCAGGAAGCTATTGAAACAATTCTTGAGGTTGCAGAATATAAAAAAGCAGGGCTTATAAGCGCGATAGTTGTTACGGGCTGTCTTGCAGAGCGTTATCAGGATGAAATTTTAAAGGAAATGCCCGAGGTTGACGCGGTTGTCGGCATCGGCGCTAATTCTGATATTGTTAAAATATGCCAGAAAGCACTTATTGGTCTATCAACTTCACAGTTTCCCGATAAATGCTATCTGCCACTCAGCGATGAAAGACTGCTCTCCACGCCCTCTCACTTGGCTTATTTAAAGATTTCCGACGGATGCGACAACAGATGCTCCTACTGTGCAATTCCTTCAATCAGGGGCAAATTCCGCTCCAGAGAGATAGAAGATGTGGTAAGTGAAGCAAAAGTTCTTGCCGAAAGAGGCGTTAAAGAGCTTATTCTTATCGCACAGGATACAACTAAATACGGTGTTGACATCTACGGTGAATATAAGCTTGATGAATTACTCAGAGAGCTTGTTAAGATAGATAACATTAAATGGATAAGGCTTTACTACTGCTATCCCGAAAGAATAACGGATTCGCTTATTGATGTGATTGCAAGCGAAGAAAAGATATGCAAATATATTGATATTCCATTGCAGCACGCCGATAAAAATGTTCTTAAAAATATGAACAGAGCAGGGGATTGCGAAAGCTACATGCGCCTTATAGAAAAAATGAGAGCTAAAATTCCCGATTTAGCTCTGCGAACAACCTTTATGGTTGGTTTTCCCGGGGAAACAGACGAGCAGTTTGAAACCCTTTGCGACTTTGTAAATGATGCAATGTTCGACAAGATGGGAAGCTTTACATTTTCACCTGAAGAGGATACACCTGCTTATGATATGGATAATCAGATTGATGAGGATGTCAAATTAAGACGGCAGGAAGTTCTGATGGACGCACAATACACAATCACACAGCGAATTAATGAATCGAAGCTTAACAGGAAATACAAGGTAATTATTGATGATTGTGACGGCGAGAGCTACATCGGCAGGGCATATTTTGATTCACCTGAGATTGACAGCGGAATAATAATTACTTCTGACAAACCGCTTAATATCGGCGAGTTTTATGAAGTAATAATTACCGATTATGACGGATATGATTTAAAAGGGAAGTGTGTTAATTGAATTTACCTAACAAAATAACTGTTTTCAGATTTTGCTGTGTGCCTTTCCTTTTTGCAGCTTCGTTAATAGAATTCAGATATCACTGGTTAGTTGCACTTATTATTTATCTGATTGCCTGCATCAGCGATAAAGCAGACGGAATTATTGCAAGAAAGCAGGGGTTAATTACCGATTTCGGCAAGCTAATGGACCCGCTTTCAGATAAATGCCTTGTTTTTGCAGCATTTTTGATTATGATGAATCTCGGCTGGCATACCGATATTGTTATAATGATAATGATGGCAAGGGAATTCCTTGTTGCAGGTATGCGAATGGCTGCTGTTAATGAAGGCGAGGTTATTGCCGCAAACGGCTTCGGTAAAGCAAAAACCTTTATTCAGATGATAACAACCATTGCGGTATTTGTATTCCTCAGTGCGTATGAATTTGCTGGTGAAGAAATTGTTGTCTCAACCATTCCGACTTCTGCGCCGAAATGGATGTTTATCTTTTGCACGATTTCCTTCTGGATTAATGCGGTTGTTACATTCTTGAGCGGAATGAAATACGCTAAAGACGGCTGGCATTTCATTAAAACTAAATAGTAGTTGCAATTTTAATATTTTTGTATATAATATAAGAGTAATGAATGCTTTGATTAGGAATAGTAGCGGATAACAAAGCTTTACAGAGAACGGATTATGTGGTGAAAAATTCGTAAGCAATGCCCGTGAAATGCGCCTATGAGCTTCCCGGAGGAAATGCCGGGACGGATGCCCCGTTATAAGCTTTGAGTATAAACAGGAGTGGAACCGCAGTATATTATTGCCTCCGTCGATTTTCGACGGAGTTATTTTTTTGAAAGGGTATTTATGAGTTATTTTTCAGACTACAAAGAGGATGTTAAAAGCTTTCTTGAGCACGACCCTGCTGCTTCAAGTGCGTTTGAAGTAATAATGCTTTATCCCGGCTTTAAGGCTTTAAGAAATCACAGAAAAGCAAACTGGTTTTACAGGCATAAAATGAAGCTTATCGCAAGAGCAATGAGCCAGTATTGTGCACACAGAACGGGAGTTGAAATTCATCCGGGTGCAACAATAGGCAGAAGAGTATGCATAGACCACGGTCACGGAATTGTTATAGGTGAAACAACCGAGGTTGGTAATGACTGCATTATTTATCAGGGTGTTACTCTCGGCGGTACAGGTAAAGATACCGGTAAACGACATCCAACAATAGGCAACGGCGTTATGATTGGCGCAGGAGCTAAGGTTCTGGGACCCATCAATATCGGCAATAAGGTTAAAATAGCCTCGGGCGCAGTTGTTGTTAAGGATGTTGATGATAACTGCACGGTTGTAGGCGTTCCCGGAAGAGTAGTTAAAATAGACGGTGAAAGGGTTGACGACCTCGACCAGATAAATCTTCCCGACCCCGTTATGAATGCTATAAGGGATAATTCAATCCTAATCAGTGAGCTTAGCAAGAGAATTGAAAGACTGGAGGAAAATCAAAAATGAGAGTATTTAACACATTAACAAGAGCTAAAGAGGAATTTATTCCCATTGATAAAAATGAAGTTAAGATTTACGCTTGCGGTCCTACCGTATATAATTTTATTCATATAGGAAATGCAAGACCGCTTTGTGTTTTTGATGTTTTAAGAAAATATCTTGAATACAGGGGATATAATGTTAAATTCGTTCAGAATTTCACTGATGTTGACGATAAAATCATCAAAAGAGCCAATGAAGAGGGCTTAACCTTCTCTGAAGTATCGGAGAAGTACATAAAAGAATTCTGGACCGATGCCAAAGGTCTTAACTTCAAGGAAGCAACCCATCATCCGAAAGCAACCGAGAATATTGATGAAATTATTGAAATAATCAATACCCTTATTGAAAAGGGTTATGCATATGAAGTTAACGGCGATGTTTATTACAGAGCATTAAAGTTTAACGGCTACGGCAAGCTTTCGCATCAGCCTATTGACGACTTACAGAGCGGTGCCAGAATTGCTGTTGATGATATTAAGGAAAATCCGCTTGACTTTGCTCTATGGAAGGCTGCAAAGGAAGGTGAGCCCTATTGGGAATCACCCTGGGGAAAGGGCAGACCCGGCTGGCATATTGAATGCAGCGCAATGAACAGAAAATATCTCGGCGAAACCATTGATATTCACTGCGGCGGTCAGGACTTGATTTTCCCGCACCATGAAAATGAAATAGCTCAGAGTGAAGCTGCAAACGGCGCTCCATTTTCAAAATACTGGATGCACAACGGCTACATCAATGTTGATAATGTTAAAATGAGCAAATCACTCGGCAACTTCAAAACCGTTCGTGAAATTGCAGATGTATATGGCTACGAGGTTATAAGATATTTCCTTATTTCTTCTCACTACCGTTCACCTATTAACTATTCTCTTGAAATTATCGAGCAATGCAAATCAGCTCTTGAAAGGCTTTACACCTGCCGCGAATCACTTGATTTTGCAATCAAAAATGCCGCTGATATTGCCGATGATGAAGAATTGATTAAAACCATTGAATCAAGAAAAGAGCAGTTCATTACTGCAATGGATGACGACCTTAACACAGCCGACGGACTTGCTGCAATATTTGATTTGGTTAAGGATATTAACACAAAGATTCTTGATAAGGAAGTTTCAAAGAATGTTTGTGAATTGGCTGCCAAGATTTTTGATGAGTTATGCGGTGTTCTTGGAATACTCTATAACAGAAAAAGCAATGATCTTGACAGCGAAATTGAAGCACTTATTGAGCAAAGGCAAATTGCTCGTAAGAATAAAGACTGGGCAACCGCCGACAAAATCAGAGATGATTTGAAGGCACAGGGAATCATTTTGAAGGATACACCAAACGGTGTAACATGGACAAAGGAGTAATATTAAGGAGGCAATTAAATGATAGACCGCGTCAAGTTTAAGGATATTGAAGTATCCCGTTTAGGTCTCGGCACAATGCGTTTACCCTGCAAAACCCCTTTAAAAAGAGAAGCAAACCCATTAATTGACTATGAAAAAGGCTGCGAACTGGTTGATTTAGCCTATCAGAACGGCGTTAACTATTTTGATACTGCGTATATCTACCACGTAGGAAAAAGCGAAAAATTCATTGGTTCAGCACTTAAAAAATACCCCAGAGATTCGTATTATCTTGCAGATAAGCTTCCAATCTGGATGTGCACCAAAAAAAGCGATATGGAGCGCATCTTCAATAAGCAGCTCGAAAGAACAGGTCACGATTATTTCGACTTTTATCTGCTTCATTCGCTCGATGGCGGTAACTGGAAGAAATGCGTGAAGTATAATGCTCTTGAATTTGTTATAAATAAAAGAGCAGAAGGAAAAATCAAGTATATCGGATTTTCCTTCCACGGCACTATTGATGATTTAAATGAGATTGTACCTGCCTATGATTGGGATTTTGCCCAGATACAAATGAATTATCTTGATTGGAAGAATCAGAATGCCAAGGAGCAATATAGAATTCTTAAGGACGCAGGCATTCCTACTATAATTATGGAGCCCGTAAGAGGCGGTAAGCTTGCAGATCCGCCGAAGAGCGTTAAAGAGCTGTTCGATAAATCCTTCCCGGGTAAATCTTATGCGTCAACTGCAATCAGATTCGATGCAAGCTTTGATAATGTTTTAACCATTTTAAGCGGAATGAATGCTCCCGAGCAGATGCTTGATAATATTGAAACATTAACCGATTTCAAGCCTTTCAGCGAACAGAAAATAAAAACCTGCTTAAATGCAGGCTCATTGATTAATAAGACAGAAATTATTCCTTGCACGGGCTGTGACTACTGTGCAGACTGCCCCAAGGCAGTTAAAATCAGCAGTATATTTGCTCTTTACAATAATGTTAAAAACGATGAAATGACGCCTCAGCAGGCTCAGGACGCATATGATGCAATCGATGTTAATGCTGCTCAATGCGTTAAATGTAATAAGTGCAAACAGCATTGTCCGCAGGGAATTGATATTCCAAGCTTACTTGAAAAGCTTAAAAACGATTTCTTTGCATAACAGAAGGGGCTGCCTCACTTTTTTCGTGAGACAGCCCCTTTTATAATTCTATGTTTAATTCATTAATTATATCGCTTATCATAATTGCTGTTTCATTGTTTTCAAACAAATTCTTAACAGCTTTTCTGTTTGATTTTCCGCGCTTAAATACAGCGTCAAACATTCTGTGAAAGAATGCAACAGGCAAAAGCAGATGGCATTTACCTGAATATTTATATGTGTTATATAAATATTCTTTTGGCGGAAAAATCATCATAAACAGTGCTTTGAAAGATGATTTTTTGCCTTTATTATTCGATGAATTAATGCTCTTAACAAGTCTGCCTGTGCCGTGGTCGCTTATAGCATATCCGAATACGCCGCCGCTCAGCATAACTGTTTCCAATGATCTTTTTAATTCTTCATCAACATTGTATTCAGCTTCTATCGGCGTATTAAAATATTCCTTTGCAAGCGAAATTAAAACCATTGATGAACGCAGTATTCCAAGCTGTTTTACTATATCGCAGAATTTTTCAAAATCAACATTTCCGTTTCTTAAAAGTACATCAACATCCATTAACTGCCTTATACCAACACCGCCTATGGTCAGATGCCTTAGTAAATGAGATATGATATAAATAAGGTGATAGGTGTCTTTCAGATAATATGTTGAGCCGCTGATATTAATGCTTTTATCGTCAAAGGGCTGTGAGAAGTAGTTTTCACAAACTGCATTAACTCCGTCAAGGTAGGTTTTAACTTCAAATTCTTCGTCTTTATAGAATAAAACTCTCTGAACATCAGAGCTCTGAGTCTGATTAAAGCCTTGTTTTGAAAGAATATCCGCAGCTATTTTCAGATGCTCGCTTTTAACTATAACATCGGTGTCGCCGCTTGTTCTGACTTCGCCATATGGGTAAAGCTGCCTTATTGCTGCACCCTTAACAAACATATGAGAAATACTGTTATCGTTAAAAGTATTCGTTAATATCTTAATGCCTTCTGCCTTACTTTCATAGCTCTGAAGCGTCATACCAAGTGCCTGATTAAAATAGCCCATAATCTTTGCAGGCGGTTTTGATTCGGCAGGAAGCTTTCTTATTGATATACACAGCATTGCAGTAACATTATGCAGTTCACCAAGCTTAAAAACTCCCATCCAGTCTGCCTGAGTCTCAGGCAGAGGAGGGGAGTTATTTAAATACGATGATAGAAGATGTATAAAATAATTCTGTGTATTATCCATAGTAATTATTTAACAAGTTCACCCATATCATACATACCGGGAGTTTTGTTTTTCATAAATACAGCCGCATTAACCGCGCCAACAGCGAAAACTTCCTTGCTTCTTGCAGAATGAGAAAGAGTTATATTTTCATCCCTGCCTGCAAAAAGAATGGAATGCTCACCAACAATGGTTCCGCCGCGAACTGCATGAATTCCGATTTCATTCTTAGTTCTTTTTTCTCTTTTTGAATGACGGTCGTATTCATATTTCATAGGTTTATCGAATTCTTCGCTGATTGCATCAGCAAGCATTAATGCAGTGCCCGAGGGAGCGTCGATCTTCTGATTATGGTGCTGTTCAATGATTTCAATATCAAAATCATTTCCTAAAACAGCAACCGCTTTCTTTGCTAAATTAGCAAGAAGATTAATGCCGATACTCATATTATATGTAAAGAAAACAGGGCACTTTTCTGAAGCATCGCTGATTTTCTTCTTCTGGCATTCATCAAAGCCCGTTGTTGCAATAACAAGAGCTGTGTTGTTTTTAATTCCGTATTCAAGAAGCTCATCAAGTAGCGAAGGATTAGAAAAATCAATAATAACATCTGCTTCCTCTTTAACTTCGCTGAGACTTGAATAAACAGGGAAGACGGATGAGTTATCGTTAAACTTATCAACACCTGCAACAATTTCGCAATCCTCTCTTGCGGCAACAACACTCTGAATAACCTTACCCATTTTTCCGCAAGCGCCTGTTAATATAATTCCTGTCATTTATTTATCCTCAAATTATTTAATAAGACCGTATTTATTAAGAACGCCCTTAAGATAGTTATAATTGCTTTCAGCCATTTCGCTGAGAGGCATTCTGCACGGACCCATATTCCATCCCATCATATTGCAAGCATTTTTAACGGGAATCGGGTTAACCTCACAGAAAAGAGCATTTGCAAGCTCAAGATATTCAGCCATCATATCTGTGCAGCCGAATGCATCACCGTCGAGATACTTCATAACCATATCATGAGTTTCCCGGGGGCAAACATTTGCAAGAACGGAAATAACGCCCTTACCGCCGCAGCTCATAACTGCAGGAATCTGGTCATCGTTACCGCTCCAGATGTTTATATCATCGCCGCAAAGTGCTCTGATTTTCATAACCTGTGAAATATCACCGCTTGCTTCCTTAACACCGTTGATTCTGGGAAGCTCTGAAAGCTTTTTAATGGTTTCGGGAAGAAGATTTACGCCTGTTCTTGAAGGAACATTATAAAGAATAATCGGCTTATCTGTTGCATCGTGATATGCCTTATAGTGCTCGTATAATCCCTTCTGAGTGCATTTGTTATAGTAAGGTGTTACGAGAAGAAGAGCGTCTGCTCCGTATTCGCAAGCCTTTTTAGCGGTTCTTATTCCGTATTCGGTATTGTTTGAACCTGCGCCGCAGATAACGGGAACTCTTTTGTTAACATAATCAATGCAGAATTTCATTGCATCATAGTGTTCAACAGTTGAAAGTGTTGAAGCTTCACCGCTTGTTCCGACAACAACTATTGCGTCAGTTCCGTTATCAATCTGCCAGTCAATAAACTTTTTGAATTCATCATAATTGATGCTGTAATCATCATTAAAAGGGGTAATAATAGCAACTGCCGATCCTGTAAATACGGGTTCTTTCATAGTGGTTTCTCCTTATATGTAGTAATTAATCCATATAGCCTTCTGCTGCAAGAAGCTCTGCAAGTAAAACTGCACCGCCTGCTGCACCGCGAAGGGTGTTATGTGAAAGACAAACAAATTTATAATCATACTGAGTGTCTTCTCTGAGTCTGCCGATTGAAACTGCCATACCGTTTTCAAGCTCTCTTTCGCTCTTGATTTGCGGTCTGTCAGGCTCTGTGAAATAGTTGAGGAATTTCTTAGGTGCAGAGGGAAGCTCGAGCTCCTGAGCTCTGCCTTCAAAGCTGTTCCATATTTCAATCATTTCATCAATTTCGGGCTTCTTTTCAAAATTTACAAAAACTGCGCCGAGATGTCCGTTAGAAACGGGAACTCTTATGCACTGCGCTGTGAAATTGGGCTTATCTGCCGAAACAATTTCATCGCCTTCAATCTTACCCCAAAGCTTAAGAGGCTCTTTTTCGCTCTTTTCTTCTTCACCGCCGATATAGGGAATAACATTGTCTATCATTTCAGGCCATGTTTCAAAGGTTTTGCCTGCACCGCTGATAGCCTGATATGTGCAAACCAAAACATCCTTAACGCCGAATTTTTCGTGAAGAGGGAAGAGAGCAGGAACATATGACTGAAGCGAGCAGTTTGACTTAACTGCAATAAAGCCTCTTTTTGTTCCGAGTCTTTTTCTCTGTGAAGGGATAATGTTGATATGCTCTGCGTTGAGCTCGGGAACAACCATGGGAACATCCTTGGTGAATCTGTGAGCTGAGTTATTTGAAACAACGGGGCATTCGTGTTTAGCATATTCCTCTTCAAGAGCTTTGATTTCATCCTTTTTCATATTTACAGCGCAAAAAACGAAATCAACAAGTGATGTAATCTTTTCAATATCGTTTGTTGCGTCCATAACAACCATATCTTTATATTTCTCGGGGATTTCGGTATCCATACACCATTTAGAGCCGATTGCATCCTCATATTTCTTTCCTGCGCTTCTTGATGATGCCGCAAGAACAACAACATCAAACCACGGATGCTCGCTTAAAAGTGTCATAAAGCGCTGACCTACCATTCCTGTTGCGCCGACAATACCTACCTTGTATTTTTTCATATTTTTTCTCCTTTGACTTGTAATATTAATTAATATGCAATATAATATCATTCAAGCCGCAATAGAATAATTGCTATATCGCTTAAATTAATATTATTAATATAATAATACTATACATTTTATATGTCAATTATACATTTTGGAGAATATTAATGAATACTTCTGATTTTTTCTATGAACTTCCACAAGAATTGATTGCTCAAACTCCTGTTGAGCCGCGTGATTCATCAAGGCTTATGGTTCTTCATAAAGAGGATGGAAGAATTGAACACAGAATTTTCAAGGATATTATCGAGTATCTGAATCCGGGCGATTGCCTGATTGTTAATAACACAAAGGTTATTCCTGCAAGGATTTACGGTGTTAAAAAGAAAACAGGCGCCGTTGTTGAATTTCTGCTTTTAAAGCAAAAAGAGAATAATATATGGGAATGCCTTTGCAAACCGGGTAAAAGAGCAAAAGTCGGAACTGAATTTGTTTTCGGAGAGGGTTTAACCGAATGTGAGGTTGTTGATGTAACTGAGGACGGAAACAGAATAATTCAGTTCAAATGCGACAGTAAGGAAATCTACACAATTCTTGATAGAATCGGCAAGATGCCGCTTCCTCCGTATATAACCGAGGAATTAAAGAATCAGGATAGATATCAGACAGTTTATTCCAAAGAGCTCGGCTCGGCTGCAGCGCCGACTGCAGGGCTTCACTTCACGGAAGAACTGCTTGAAGAGATTAAAGCAAAAGGCGTTAATATAGGTTATGTAACACTGCATGTTGGACTCGGAACTTTCAGGCCTGTTAAGGTTGATGATGTAACAAATCATAAGATGCACAGCGAGTTTTATCAGATTCCGAAGGAAACATCCGAGTTAATCAATCAAACAAAGAAAAACGGGAATAGGGTTATAAGCGTCGGAACAACAAGCACAAGAACTCTTGAGAGCGTTGCCTCAAAATACGGCGAAATAAAAGAGGATGAAGGTGACACCGAAATATTTATTTATCCCGGTTATGAATTCAAGGCAATAGACGCGCAGATAACTAATTTTCATCTGCCTGAAAGCACATTGATTATGCTTGTCAGTGCTTTTGCAGGTTATGATAATGTAATGAATGCTTATAAAGAAGCGGTTAATGAAAAATACAGATTCTTCTCCTTTGGAGACGCAATGCTGATTATTTAAGGATATAATATGAAATTTACAGTTATTAAAGAAGAAGGCAGAGCAAGAAGAGCAATATTTGAAACTGTTCACGGAACTGTTCAGACACCGTGCTTTATGAATGTTGCAACTTCGGCAGCAATTAAAGGCGGTTTATCAACGCGTGATTTGGAAGATGTAGGCGCTCAGATAATGCTTTGCAACACCTATCATTTGCATGTTCGCCCAGGTGATGACTTAGTTTACGATATGGGCGGTCTGCATAAATTCACAAACTGGCAGCGCCCAATTCTCACCGATTCGGGCGGTTTTCAGGTTTTTTCCCTTGCAAAGCTTAATAAAATTACTGATGATGGAGTAACTTTTAACTCTCATATAGATGGTAAAAGAATATTTATGGGACCTGAGGAAAGTATGCAGATTCAGTCCCATCTTGCTTCAACCATTGCTATGGCGTTTGATGAATGCGTTGAAAATCCTGCAAAATATGAATATGCAAAGGAAGCATGTCTGAGAACAATGAGATGGCTTGAAAGATGCCGGAAGGAAATGCAGCGATTGAATTCACTTGAATCTACAATCAATAGAAATCAGCTGCTTTTCGGCATTAATCAGGGTTGCACATATGATGATTTAAGAATCGAGCATATGAAGGATATTGCAAAGCTTGATTTAGATGGCTATGCAATCGGCGGACTTGCTGTAGGGGAACCGAAAGAGGAAATGTATCGCATAATTTCTGCAGTAGAGCCCTATGCTCCTAAAAACAAGCCCCGTTATCTAATGGGTGTCGGAACTCCCGGAAATATTATTGAAGGAGTAAGCAGGGGAGTGGACTTATTTGATTGCGTTATGCCTGCAAGAAATGCGCGCCACGGCCAGCTTTTCACAAAAAAAGGTATTATCAATATTAATAATGCAAAGTATCAGTGCGATGAAAACCCGATTGATGAAAGCTGCACATGTTCAACCTGCAAGAATTACTCAAGAGCATATGTACGTCATTTGTTTAAGAGCAATGAAATGCTCGGAATGCGCCTTGCAGTAATTCATAACCTGCATTTTTATAATAATCTTATGCAGGAAATCAGAGATAATTTAGAAAACGGCTCTTTTGATGATTATAAAAATGAATACTGCGACATACTTGACACGAGAATATAAAATAATTCTTGCATTATTATTAGTTTTAATATATAATCTTTGTATTATGTTATAGGAGGAATAACTATGAATATAGCAATAACATTAGCTAATCTTTTAGGAGGCTCACAGGCATCTTCAGGAACAGCTGAATCAGGCGGATTTCAGCAGTACGGCGGAATCTTTTTGATGGTTGCATTAGTTGCTGTAATGTATTTTATGATGATAAGACCTCAGAAGAAGCGTCAGAAGGAAGAGCAGGAAATGAGGTCCTCGCTTGAAATAGGCGATGAAATCATTACTATCGGCGGCATTGTTGGTAAGGTTGTTACAATTCGCGAAGAGGATATCGTTATCGAAACAGGTGCAGACAGAACTAAGATGAAGCTTCAGCGCTGGGCTGTTAACACAAATAAAACTAAGACCGAACAGCACAGAAAAGAGGTTGAGGCTGCAAGAGAAGCTGCTGCTGAGAAAAAAGGAAAGAAGAAGGCTGCTAAGTCGGAAGATAAGCCTGAAATCAGCGATACAGCTAAAAAAGCAGAAGAAAAAATCGAGAAATAATGTTATAAAAAACAAAACCCCCGAATATCTATTATTAGATATCGGGGGAATTTTTTATGAAAAAATATGCAACCTCAAGTGCAAATAAAACAGTAAGAAGCTTTATTATTAAATCAGTTGTAACATCAGTGTTATCGTTATTTGTTTTAACTTATTTGTTTTCGTTTATAACTTACAAGCTTGACATTGATTTAGATTTTAATAACATCTTTTCAATATTCATAGTTGCAATTTGCAGTGCGGTTACTTCGTTTATTTCTGTTAAATCAATGAAGAATAACGGCGCATTTATGGGTATTCTTTCGTGTATTTTATTACTATTATTTTCATTAATTAACACAATAGTTAATAACAACAGCTTTGTCTTATTTTTAATTAAAGCAGCAATTATTTTATTAACGGGTGCGCTATTCGGTATTCTTGCAACAAAGAAATCGAATAAATTTAAGGTGAAATAATGAAGCCTGTTAAACTTGATAAAAGCATAAGCGAAATAATTGTTGATAACAAGGATATTATTTATCCTTCGTTGTTCTATATTGCTGGTCTGATACTCGGAACACTGTGCTTTAAAACCATTGAAAACAGCGCTGTTACAAAGCTCATCGGCGCTATATATAGTAATGAAGCGTCAACATTTTTATCTTTATTCCTTAACCGTTTTTCGCTATATTTTACTCTATATGTTCTATGTGTTTTTCTTGGAATGTGCTTAATCGGTTTTCCGTTTATAAACGCTATTCCGTTTCTGATAGGCTGCGAAATTGCAATAAAAATATCGTATTATTATGTTAAATTTGGCATTAAGGGCTTCGGCTTTTCAATTTTAATGATAATTCCTCAGGGCGCTGCCGTTGTTACAATTATAATTTTTGCAATCACAACAAGCATTAAGCTCAGCAAAAGCATTTATGATATTGCAGCAAAGGGAAGTATTGAAAGAATTGAACTGAAGAAATATGTCAAAAATTATCTGATATACGCTTCAATGATAGGCTTGATTTCGCTTCTTAATGCATTTATTTCATTCTTTGTCGGCGCATTGGTTAAGCTATGATTTATCTGAATTACTAATATTTGCAAGCGGATTTGAATCAATGGCGTTTCTGGTTGCTTCGGATGTAATATGAGTGTATATCTCGGTTGTTCCGAGGTTTTCATGACCGAGTATTTCTTTAAGAAGCAAAACATCAACATTTCCGTGCTGATACATAAGTGTTGCAGCTGTGTGACGAAGCTTGTGAACCGAAAGACCTCTTCCGCCGAGACCTGCTTTTTCAAGATAGTTGTTAACCATTATTTCAACCATTCTCGGGCTTATGCGCTGATGCCTTGCGCTTAAAAACAGCGCTCTGTCGCGAACACCATCATTTGGGCGAACCTTCATATATGCAGTAATAGCGTCAAGACATGCCTGATTTAAGTATATGGTTCTTTCTTTGTTTCCTTTACCGGTTATAATTATTGTTCCGTCAGACTTAATATCAGAATAATCAATGGAAACAAGCTCTGCAAGACGCATTCCGCAATTCAAAAACAGCGTAATAATAGCATAATCTCTTTCCTTATTCTTACCGTCTATAACGCTTAAAAGCTTCTGAGCCTCATCAAGTGTTAAGTATTTGGGAAGGGATTTCTTTATTTTTGGTGAATCAAGGTTTTTCATCGGATTTGTTTTAAGCAAACCCAGGTTATCTGTTAAATAGGTATAGAATCTTCTTATGCTTATAACTCGTCTTGCTCTTGTTGCTTCGCTGTTTTTGCGAACATTTCTGCAGTAAATAAGGAATTGATATGCGTCGTTAAGAGTAACTGAAGATATTACATTTATATCAATATTGGTTAAATCAATTTCGTTTTCATCAATGCCGGCAGGGGAGAGATGCTTCTGAACGGAAATAAACCTGAAAAATGTTCTTAAATCGCTTGCGTATTCAAGAACTGAAAGCTCGCTGTGTCCTTTAATCGCTTCTATATAAATTAAATAGTCCTGAACAAGTGCCGGAAGCTGTAAAAATTCTTCTCTTCTCATAATTCTGTCACCTTTTACAACTGATAATTTCGCAAAACTTTTGCAGTACCGAAATAATAATAACAAATAGGGGACTAAATTTCAAGGATTTTATTGAATTAAATTCACCTATTATCAGTATTAAATAAGATTTAAGCACGGCTATCAATGATAGGTTATATTAAACTCATTAGCTAAGAAAACATTAATTACATATATAATAATTGTTTATGCAAAAAACTCATCCGATAACGTGATTCAATTTGAGAAGTATCAATTAAAAAATTTCTATCGTCTGTAAATGAGTTTATCATAATATAATGTATATGCAAAATAATCATCGAATAGAAATTTTAGAAATGATGAAATGTTCAACTGAAAACTTTTTATCGTCTCCAGAGCAGAGTATATTTTCTTCAAATTATGAGAAAAACGCTCAAAAAGCCTTTATCGGGGCGGTTTTGAGCGTTTTTGGGTATTTCTGTGATTTTTTGAAAAATCACTCCCCTGTATTTCGCAAAATATTAATTTTGCGAAATTATGTAAATTTTCAGATATGGCAATATTTCCCCTTCGGGATAGATAAATTTATATTTTTGCCGTTAGTGTAGTTACTTATTATAATGATTAATCTTATTAATTTCTATTCCGTTACTGCTTCAAATGCTGAGCGAATTGTTCTGACCGGAACAATATCAACATTCACTTTGATTTCTTTTGATAATGATTTATAATTATGAAACGGTATTACGCATTTTGTAAATCCGAGTCTCATTGCTTCGCTTATTCTTTGCTCGCAGTTATTAACTGCTCTTATCTCCCCTGCTAAGCCTATTTCGCCGAATGCAAGGGCGTTTTCGTTAATAACTACATCTTTTAATGAAGAAATAAGCGCAATAGCAACACTCAAATCGGCTGCAGGCTCATAGAGCTTTAAACCGCCGACAACATTCAGATATGCGTCCATTCCGTTAAAGAAATAGCCTGCACGCTTTTCAAGCACTGCAATAAGCATACTCATTCTGTTATAGTCAAAGCCCGTACTCATTCTTCTCGGTGTTCCGAAGCCTGATGCTGTTACAAGCCCCTGAACCTCTGCAAGAATCGGTCTTGAGCCCTCCATTGTGCAAGCAACGCAGGTTCCGCTTGAATTCTTCGGTCTGCCCGAAAGCATTAATAAAGAAGGATTTTCAACCTCTTTTAGTCCGCTTTGCGTCATTTCAAAAACGCCTATTTCGTTGGTTGAACCAAACCTGTTTTTGACACTTCTAAGTATTCTGTATGAATAATTGCGCTCACCTTCAAAGTAAAGCACCGTATCAACAATATGTTCAAGCACCTTAGGACCGGCAATAGCCCCGTCCTTATTAACATGACCAACTATAAAAATCGGTATTCCCATACTTTTTGCAAGGTGCATAAAAAGATTTGTGCTTTCCCTAACCTGGGTTACGCTGCCTGCAGTTGAAGAAACGCCGTCAATAACCATTGTCTGAATAGAATCGATAATAACTACATCTGGCTTTTCAGCTTTTATTGTTTCTATAATAGAAAGAACATCTGTTTGAGCGAGAACATATAGATTTTCTGTTGTAACGCCGAGTCTGTTTGCGCGAAGCTTTATCTGCCTTGCGGATTCCTCACCGCTTATGTATAAAACAGTTTTGCTTTTGCCGAGATATTCGCATATTTGTAGTAAAATAGTTGATTTACCTATTCCGGGGTCACCGCTTAAAAGAATCAGGCTTCCCTCAACTATTCCGCCGCCGAGAACTCTGTCGAACTCGTTAACGCCTGTTAAAATGCGCTTTTCGATGTCGCTGTTAATTTCGCTGAGCTTTTTAATTGAAACAGGCGCAGCACTTCGCGATGATAATGATGTTTTCCCTTTTGTTTGAGGGCTTGGAACATGCTCTTCCATTGTGTTCCATTCAGAACAGGACGGGCATTTGCCGTACCATTTAGCGCTTTCATATCCGCAATTTGAACATACATATATACTTTTAACTGCCATATATATACTTCCTTTATATTTGATTACATATTCCGCTTAATATGCAAAATGCAAAATCATTTTGATAATTTGTGCTTTGAAGCTTTTTATTTTCCTCGTAATTGCTCATGAAGCCGCATTCAATCATAATTGACGGCACTGACGCTTTGTAAAGAATATAATAACTGCTGTCTGATTCCTTGTTTTCACGGCTGTTTTCGGGCTGAATAAACTCTTTTACAGTGCTTAAAACCGAATCTGCAAGCTCCTTGCTCTCCTTAGTATTTGCTGAATACCAGATTTGTGTTCCCCATTCTGATTCATTTTCAAAATGATTTTGATGAATGGAAATTAAAACTGCGTTTTCAACAGAATTTACAAAATCGAGCCGATTATATAAATCGGATTTAATTCGTTCTTCTCCCTGCTTATAAAACTCAGTATCGTTATTCCTGATAAGAACGCTGTTTATTCCGCAAACCATTAAAAAATCGTATAAGGATTTTGCTATGCAAAGGTTTATATCCTTTTCCTTTGAGCCGTCCACGCCCGAGGTTCCTGCATCTATTCCGCCGTGCCCTGCGTCTATAACAACGGTGTTTTTTGAGATATAACACTCATTATTTGAGCTTAATTTGCTGCTTTCAGATAGAAAAAAGAAACACGAGGTTATGCATATTATTAATGAAAGAACAATTAAAAGAATTCTTTTCAAAACTACCACCATTAATAATATGATATAATTATACATTATATTTGTTTTCTGTTCAACAAATAAGTTGATTTTGTTTAAATAAAGGGATATAATCTGTACTGAGGTGAGGATATGAAAATAGTTAATCTTGACGGATATTCAACCAATCCCGGTGATTTATCATGGGAGCAATTTGAAAAATACGGCGATTTTGTTGTTTACGAAAGAACGAAACCCGAGGAAATTATAGAGCGTGCAAAGGATGCAGACTGCCTTATAATCAATAAATCTTATATCTCGGCAGAAATAATTGAAAAGCTCCCTAAGCTTAAATATGTTGGCTTGCAGTCAACAGGATATAACGCGGTTGATTGCAAGGCTGCAAAGGAAAAAGGAATAATTGTTTCAAATATCCCCTCTTATTCAACAAATGAGGTTGCACAGCTTGTTTTTGCGCTAATTCTTGAGATAACAAATCAGGTTGCTTTGCATTCAGACGCAGTGCACAGCGGAGAATGGAGCTCCTGCCCCGATTTTTGCTTCTGGAAAAGTCCGCTCGAAGAGCTTAATAATAAAACTATCGGCATAATCGGCTTCGGTTCTATAGGCAAAAGAGTTGCGGAAATTTCAAAGGCTTTTGGTATGAAGGTTTTAGTTAATACCCCCCACCCCACTGATGATTCCTCTGTTACTTTCTGCTCTTTTGATGAGCTTCTGAAAAACAGTGATATTATAACCTGCCACTGCCCGTTGAATGAGGAAACAGAGAATCTGATTAATAAAGACAGCATTGAAAAAATGAAGAATACTGCAATATTTATAAACACATCAAGAGGTCCCGTTGTTGATGATAAGGCGCTTGCGGATGCGCTGAATGAAGGCAGTATAAAGGCTGCAGGGCTTGATGTTTTACGAGTTGAACCGCCCACTGACGGAAATCCCCTGCTAACTGCAAAAAACTGTTATATAACCCCCCATATTGCCTGGGCAGCAGTTGAAACAAGAGCAAGACTTCTTGAAATACTTGAAGAAAACCTCAAATCATTTCTTGACGGAAAACCGCAGAATGTTGTAAATTAACCCTTGACATTATATTAAATATCCGTTAATATATTTGTTGATGTGCTGGTGTGGCGAAATAGGCAGACGCAAGGGACTTAAAATCCCTCGGTAGCAATACCGTACCGGTTCAAGTCCGGTCACCAGCACCAAAGAAAAAGAGGGCACTTCGCGTGCCTTCTTTTTCTTTAATATGATTAAACCGGACTTGAACCGAACTCCAAGAGCAGCGGCGCAAGTGGCTGCGATTGGGAGAAAGCTCCGGTGGAGCTTTCGATAGTTGAGAAGAAAGTCCGGTCACCAGCACCAAAAAAGAAGACACCTTGTTGCAAGTGTAAAATGAAAGTGGACACAAAAAAGTGTTCACTTTCATTTTTTGTTGTATAATGAGAATAAAGGAGAAA
>SVQE01000040.1 GCA_015065505.1 Oscillospiraceae bacterium | reverse complement strand
GTTCAGAACTGAACAGGGCTTTCCTAACTAAATCATTATTAAACTTTTTTATTGTCCACTTTTACTTGACAACTTCAATCTGCAACTCCTCACTTTTTAGCATTTGTCAATATAACTACTCCATATTTATAACTCTGCAACAACATATTCAGAAATATCTATTTCCGTAAGACTTGGTTTTGATAGAAGCATTGTATATTTATCATAATCCTTAAATAAAACAATGTGATAATGTTTAATGTTACCTTCTTCGTCTACTGAATAGTTTAAATTAGGAAGTAATTCTTGTAAAAAATCAACAGGAAATTTAATTATGAGAGTTTTGTCGTTCCTACATATGAAAACCAAATACTTTTCCTTTGCTGCAGGGATTTTTTCTAACCGATTTTCTCTGTAACCAAACCAGTATTTATCCTTTGTTCCTTGTGGATACATTTTTGATGTATATAGAACAAATCCTTTTTCGCTATTTTGAGACAGATAGATTCTATTTTTTTCTACTTCGTTATATTTTGAATCTTCAAATAACAAATCTGAGACTATCTCCAAAGCTTCTTTTTCAGTTACAACATCATGATCCTGCTCGTTTACCGTTTTTACTTCAGGATAAGGATACAGCTCACATATTCTGTTGATTAAATCTGTTGTTCTATTGTCGATGCACTCAATATTCCATTGCTTGATTGGTAATAACTCCATAGTTAGTTTTAAATGAGATGTTTCTTTTAAAACCTCATTTTTATATTCCCATATAGAATTACCCATTTTGCTATTATCTGGCTTGGTAGCAAGCGTTAAATTTCCTATTCTATGTAAGTTTTCAAAATAGACTTCTTCATCAACTCCTAACTCCTCGAACCATTCTTCTGTTGGGGTCTGTGGCATCAAGTGTTCAACACTAAGCGTGCTTAAATCTACTGGTGCAGGATTATTGTGTGTTTCCAGTCGATCTAAAACAATACGTAACATAGGTCTTTTATATACATTTGCTTTGCTAAGCATTTCGTGCATTTGAAAATCTGTTGGTGTATAACTACCACTTGTATTTGCGTTATTCCCAATCATTTCCTGATTCAGTATTTCAACAATTTTAGTATAATCGCCATTACATTTCTCTAAAACTTTTTTCAGTATTGTAGGAAATAGTTTTGAAATGTTATTTGAATCTAAATCACACAAACCTCTTCGTATCAACGTTGTATTAATTGAATCAATAAGTTTTGCTAATACTTTTTCGTTAATATTGTTTTGTAGATATAATTCATATAACTCCATTGCTAGAGGTAATGGTAAATCCGACCTTATTTTTCTAAAGTCAGTTAATGCTTCTTTCAGCTCTTTACATTTAGTAACTATATCTTTCTTATACAAACAATAATAAGTTTTAGAATACTCCACAAGATCTTCAAAAGTATCTTTCGTTTTAAAAGTATTCGCTTTGCTCCAATCTACAAAGCTTTTATATACATTACTTTTTGCTACTAATGAAAATGTTTTTATTGCTAAATACATTCTAAAGAAAGATTCTAATTCCTTTGAGTCGGCGGATATATTACTTTCTAACTTTTTCCAATACTTAGAATAGTATTCATCCTGAGTATCACTAGGCAAATTCATTAACAAGAAATTACGGATTAAATCAGCTGAAGTCAGTTTTGCTCCAGTTGCATTTATACTCTCAAATATTTTTTGTGCATTATCATTTTCGCTTATTGGAATACAAACCAGATATAATTTATCAAGCGCCATTACCACATCATCTAAAGAATACCCTTGTTTTTCCAAATTGCGCAAATGATCTTTAATATACAAATAATTCAAGTATACTTTTGATGATTTATTATCTATCTCGTCAAACTTTTCTTCAACAATACACGTATAAACTTCATCATCAGATACCAAAGGCTTTAAACGATATTTAGGTCCAGTTGCATTTATTAAGTAATTAGAATCAATAATATCTGAGTTAGTTATATTGCCCTCTTCCTGATAAAGTGCCTTAGCAGCATATAAAGTTAAAAAGATAGTAGTGATACGTTGTTGTCCGTCAATGATTGACATCTCATTACAACCAAGCATAATAGTTTTGCTTAAAAATACAATTACGCCTAAAAAATGTCTTGGATATTCGCCCCTAATTACAGCATCCAAATCCATTAGAAACTGTTTAACTTCATAGTTTGCTCTCCATGTATAATTTCTTTGGTATACCGGAACTACAAATTGGTCGCCATTTGCTGATTTTAGTAAATCAAGCAACCCTTGTTTTGTAACTTGAGCTTCTTGTCCCATTATATCACTCCTCTGTAATATATATCTTTGACTTATAGAATAATTATATCATATATAATTACAAATTGCGACATTTTTATTCCGTTTTAATATTCGGCAATCTCACATGCCTATCAATATCCAATATTTTGGACTTAGAGAAAGCGTTTTTTGAAAATCTATTTACTTTTGGCTTTGGGCGTGATATATTGCAGCTCCCCTTGATTTTTCAAGGGGAGCATTTTTTGTTTAATATTTTAAGACAAAATCCCCACAAATCAAAATTTGTAAGAAAATTGTTTTCTTATGCCAGCTTTTCAGAAAAATCCGCGAGTACCTCCGATATTTTAATCTGCTGAGGACACACCTGCTCACAGGAACGGCATTGCAGGCAGGCGGACGGCTGCTTTTCAGACGGCATAGCGCTCAGCGCCATCGGCGCAATGAATCCGCCGCCGGTGTAAGCGTGCTCGTTGTACAGGGACAGTAATTGCGGAATGTCCAGACTCATCGGGCAATGACTGACGCAGTAATGACACGCCGTACAGGGCACCGTGCCGACGGAGAGCATCTTCTTTGCAATTCCCATTAATGCTTGCATCTCAGTCTCGTTTAACTTCTTATCCTCCGCAAAGGTAGCGAGGTTTTTCTCAAGCTGCTCCATGTCTGACATACCGGAAAGAATCATCGTCACACTGGGAATGCTTTGCAGAAAACGGAACGCCCAGGCAGCAATTGCCTCGTCCGGACGCAGCGCCTTCAGCTCTGCTTCGTATTCGGGAGCCAGATGGGCAAGCTTACCGCCGCGCAGAGGCTCCATTACCCAAACCGGAATGCCCATCTCACCCAGCAGCTCGACCTTTTCCTTCCCGTTTTGGAAGCTCCAGTCCAGATAGTTCAGCTGAAGCTGGCAGAACTCCATATCCTTGCCATAGGCGTTCAGAAAGCGCTTGAGAATTGGCATACTTCCATGACAAGAGAAGCCCAGATGCTTAATGCGGCCATTGCGTTTCTGCTCCATCAAGTAGCTGTAGATATGGTATTTTTCATCGTCCAGATAAGCGTCGATGTTCATTTCGCATACATTGTGGAAGAGGTAAAAATCAAAGTACTCAACATTCAGCTTTTTCAGCTGTTCCTCAAAGATTTCCTCCACCTTGCTCCAGTTGGCGGGATCATAGCCGGGGAACTTGGTTGCCACATAAAAGCTTTCCCGCGGATAGCGTGCAAGGGCTTTGCCCAAGACAAGCTCAGAATTCTCTCCGTGATATCCCCAGGCTGTATCATAATAGTTGATGCCATTGGTCATTGCCGTATCGACCATACGCAGCGCTGCCGTCTCATCAATGCGGCTGTCATCGCCGTCAATCACCGGAAGGCGCATAGCGCCAAATCCCAGTGCGGAAAGACGGACGTCCTGAAAATTGTTGTATATCATTGATATTGCTCCTATCTTTTTTAGATTTATGATTAGTATATAAAAGTGTCAAGTTTTTAATAATGACTTGACACTATAATTTCGGGTTTAGCACCAAATTCATTGTTTATATACTTTTCAACATCCTGTCTTTTCATCGTTTGTTCTCACTTTTTGCATTTTCCACAGCGGCTACAGCCGTTACAAATTGGTTTCATAGCGCAGGTTTGACAGCGCTCGCCAAAATACGGCACATAAAGCTGTTCAGCTTTAATCTGAACGCCCCAATGATCGGTCAGTTTGAAATTCATTGGCTTTCCGCCGTGGCTGAGGTTTGACTTTTTTGCCTGCTCGTTCTGCACTGCCGCGCTTTCAATATGGTAGGTTTTGCCATCCTTTACAAAGCAGTTTCCCGTACCGCAAAAGGTAAAGCTGATATTGTATTTCCTGCACTCCTCGCTGAGTTTCTTTACCCATTCGTAGTGGCAGGGTCTTGCTCCGACGTAGTTTTCACCGTCGCAAAGCACCTGCTCTATCTGACCTGATGAAAGATACTTCTCAATACTGATTTCGCCAATCAACGGTGCGCACATAATTCCCTTGTGCTTAAACGGTAATTCTAATAAAATCGGTATGCGCTCGTCTGCTCGTTTTTGGTTTTCACAGGAGACATTGAACATCACGTTTTCCCAGCCGTCGCCCCAGTCATAGGGAAGGCATTCAGCCGCTCTTTGCAGGCGCTTGGTAAGCAGAAAGAATTTGACATCGGGACGCTGACGGATGATATCCCACGCCTCTTCCCGCCATTTATCCGCTTCTTCAAGGAAGAAATCGCTCGTCATACAAACGCGCAGCATTTCGCCGCTTTTAACCTTATACTGTCCGCTTCTTTCCTTGGACAGCGGATAGCTAAAGCCGGCTTTCGTGCGATAAATTTCGCCGCCGTCCTTACCGTGCTGTGAATCGAGGTAAAACATATAGCAGTTTTTGCAGCCCTCACTGCATCTTTTGCAGCCGTGCCACGGATTCCAGATATCATGCATATTCCCACCTCCCATTTTACTGTGATTTGTTTGTTACATTATACCACATACCAAGTCAAAAGAAAAGCAAGGAACGCTTCTCACGCCTTGCCCAATTTGTGGTTTGTTCTATAAATCAGAATTTGTCGGTTCAATTCTTTGTCACAACCGCACCGACAGGACATACGGATTGACAGTTTCCGCAGTGAAGGCAGTTGCTCTGACTGATAACGGCGGGAATAATGCTGAAATCAATACAGTTTTGCGGGCAGACGGTGCCGCAGGTCTGACAGCCGATACAGCTGTCATTAATGAAGTATCCCTCCTGTGTTTGCTCGGCACCGCCAAAGGTAAAGTCTGCTCTTTCAATCGGCTTTTTGGAAAGATCAAACCATTCACCTTCGCCCTCGTAAAGCTGAAAGACGGTAAGCGCTTGTCTTGATTCCTCCGTCGGATAAATCTCAAGCATATACGGATTCTTTTCAAGGAGAACAGGCAGACTTTCGCTGCCGATTTCCTTTACCCTTCCTCTGACGGATATGGCAACGCTTGTCAGTGTGCTTTCACCTTTAAGCGCCGTCAGCGAGAGATAGCCGCTTTGCACCAATCTTTTGTAAAAGCTTTTGCCCTTTGCCGTAAGAAAATATAAGCCGTTTTCGTCCGCGTCCATCATATCCACGGCGCAGGTAACGGGCAAGCCGTTTTCATCCACGGTTGCTACTATGGTTGAGTGTATTTCGTTGACAAGATATTCAAGATAGTTCATTTTTGTAAATCCTCGAGCACGGTATTAATATCACCATCAATGCAGATTGAACGGTCTTTTATTTCAATCGGCGCTTCCGATTCGTTACGGTTTACGCAAGCATATGTAGCATTTTCGTTTTGATATGTCCACTGCCAGAACGGATATTTGATGATAACAGGTGTGTTATAGCCAACGCCGAGTTCAAGGTACAGCGTTTTTTTGCCGAGCGCCTTTGTTGCGAATTCCTCATAGCGAGCGTTTGCGGAATACCAGCCCTCGTCCTGAACGAAATTATCGTCCGCACGCAGATTTGTTGTCATCGGCTTTCCGCAGACGGGGCACTTCGGAATAAGCTCTGTCGGAATCTTCATATCCTTTTGTGCTTCGTACATTTTTTTGACAATTTCTTCATTGTCATAGGTGCCTTGATGGCAGGGCACGGAGCATTGCAAAAGCCCGTAATCGCCCTGCGTGTAAAACAGGCGTTCTTTGTCAAAGCCGGTCCTTTGAAAGCAGTGGTCAACATTCGTTGTCAGCACGAAATAATCCTTATCCTTAACAAGCTCAAGCAGCTTTTGATAGGTGTCCTTCGGAATCGGCATATATCTGTTAACATAGATGTGCCTGCTCCACCACGCCCAGAACTCCTCCTGCGTGTCAAACGGATAAAAACCGCCCGAATAGATATCCGTAATGCCGTATTTATCCCTGAAATCGGAAAAGTATTTATCAAAACGCTCGCCCGAATAGGTATAACCTGCGGCGGTGGAAAGCCCTGCACCTGCGCCGATAAAAACGCATTCCGCCTCTGCAATTGCCTGTTTTAGTTCCTTGATTTTATCCGAATATGTTTTCATTTTTTCGTCTTTCTTTATTACTGAAAATCGCCAAGCGCTTCATCAACAACCTTTTTGAGTGTTGCAGCAGAAGCGCACAAATCCTCCTGCTCTTTTTGATTCAGCTCAATCGGAACAAGGGTTTCAACGCCGTGTTTGCCGACTATTGCGGGCATACTGAGCGCAACGCCGTCAATACCGTAATTGCCCTTTTGAATACTTGAAACTGGAAGAATTGATTTTTCATCACGCACGATTGCCTCGCAGATGCGCTTAACACTCATTGCAATTCCGTAATAGGTCGCGCCTTTCTTTTCAATGATTTCATAAGCGCTGTTTTTAACGCTGTCTGCGATTTCGTGCATTGCCTTGTTGTGGTTGAAATGACCTCTCATTTCGCAGAAGTTATTAAGCGGGATTCCCGATACATTCGCACTGCTCCACGCCGCAATTTCGCTGTCGCCGTGTTCGCCGATGATGAAAGCGTGAATACTTCTCGGGTCAACGCCGAGATGTTCGCCAAGCAGATATTTAAGCCTTGCGGTGTCAAGCACCGTACCCGAGCCGAAAACTCTGTTGTTCGGAAAACCGCTGATTTTTGCCGCCGCATAGGTCAGAACATCAACAGGGTTTGCAACAACAAGCAGAATGCCGTCACGGTTATATTTTGTAATTTCGGGAATGACTGATTTGAAAATCGCAACATTTTTCTTAACGAGGTCAAGCCTTGTTTCGCCGGGCTTCTGTCCTGCGCCTGCCGTTACAACAATAATAGCCGCGTCCGAAATATCGGCATAATCGCCCGCATAAATCTGCATAGGCTTTGCAAAAGGAAGTCCGTGGCTGATGTCAAGAGCCTCGCCCTCGGCTTTTTCCTTGTTGTGGTCAATGAGCACGATTTCCGAAAACAGTCCGCTTTCCATAAGTGCGAACGCAGAAGCACTGCCGACAAATCCGCAGCCTACGATTGCTGCTTTTCTTGAATTGATTTCTACCATAGTTATCACTCCTTACTTATTATTGAGTATTTTTTTATAAATATTTAAGTCATCGTCTGTGAACACATTAAAGATTACTTTAATGTCGCTGTGCTTTTTATACTCCCTTACGGTTTCAACAGCAATCTGCGCCGCTTCTTTTTTCGGGAAGCCGAACACACCCGTTGAGATACAGCAAAATGCAATGCTTTTGAGTCCGTTTTCCTCTGCGGTTTTAAGGCAGGAAAGGTAACACGATTTAAGCAGCTTTTTGTGTTCATCTGTTAAGCCGACATTAACTATCGGTCCGACGGTGTGTATAACATAATTGCACGGCAGATTGAACGCAGGCGTAATCTTTGCCTGACCTGTCGGCTCCTCATAGCCCTGCTTTTGCATTAATTCATAACAAGCGTTGCGCTGCTGCAATCCCGAATAGGTGTGAATGCAGTTGTCAATGCAGTTGTGCAGCGGATGAAAGCAACCGAGCATCTGCGAATTAGCCGCATTGACTATTGCATCGCATTTCAGCGTGGTGATATCGCCCTGCCAAAGATAAACGCCGTTTTCAACAGGATTAAGCTCATCAATATCGGTTATGCCTTTATTCTCAAGCTCTTTTTTCAGGTATTCATTCTGAATTTTGATAAACTCTTCACTCAGCGGCGCAGGCATACGGATATTCATAAGTGAGCGCAGTAAGTCTTTCTGCTCTTGCTCACTCATTGTTTCGGGCTCATAATGTCTGAACCTGCTGTCCTCTGCAAGTAATTCTTTGATTAAGTGTATTCTTCTTTCCGCCTGTGTCACAGTATCACCGCCTTACCTGTATTATACCACAAATGCGCAACAGGCGAAACCCGTTACGCACTTTTTGTTTGTTTTATTCCATAACAACGGAAATTCTCTGCTGAATGTGGTTGCCCTTTTCGATTTCGTCAACCATTGCGATAGCATAATCTGCATAACTGATTACGCTTTCGCCTGCGGCGTTGAGCGTTAATTCCTCGCCTGCAAGGATGTATTTGCCGGTTCTTTCGCCGTCAGCTTGGAAATCGCCTGCGGGACTGATATAAGTCCACTTTACATCGTTTCTTTCTCTGAGTTCACCAAGTGCTTTCGCCATTGCCGCTGCAAGAGGCTTGAATATGTCAGGAAAATCAGGTCCGTCAGATACGCAAAGCGTGTGCTCCGCATTCACATAAAGACTGCCTGCGCCGCCTACAACAAGAAGTCTTGTGTCCGTTCCTGAAAGCACATCGCAAAGATGAGCAAGTGTTGTGCTGTGGAGCGGGAGAACATCCTCAGTCCATGCGCCGAAAGCGTCAACCACTGCATCAAAGTCTGCAAGGTCATCCTTTGTCAAATCAAAAATATCACGAACGATAACTTTATCAGCTCCGTCAATTTCTGCGTCCTTTCTCACAAAGGCGGTTACTTCAAAGCCTCTGTCCTTTGCCTCACGAACGATTTTTCTGCCTGCCTTACCTGCGGCTGCTACTACTGCAATTTTCATTTTATTGACCTCCGTAAATTTAATTTGTTTCGAGATGGTTTTGTTCTCACCTCTTGACTAAATTGTATCGCAGGTGGTATACTTTGTAAAGTAAGCACAATAAAGTGCCGTAGTTACCAAAAAGTAACTATTGTGTGTTTATGCGGCTTTGCGGCTGAAAATTTTTTGGAGGAAAATGAAATGGAAGCAAAAACAGACGTCAATGCTTTACCTGCCTGCCCTGTTGAAACGACCTTAACGCTCATCGGCAGTAAGTGGAAGGTGTTAATTTTAAGAGATTTAATTGACGGCAAAAAACGCTTCGGTGAGCTCAAACGCTCCGTCGGCTCCGTATCGCAAAAGGTATTAACCGCACAGCTTCGGGAAATGGAAGCGGACGGCTTGGTTATCCGTACGGTTTATGCAGAGGTACCGCCGAGGGTGGAATATGAATTGTCCGAGCTCGGAATGACCTTGAAGCCGATTCTTGACAGCCTGTGGACCTGGGGAGAGGAATACAAATCCAGATATGTAAAATAGCCTCTTTCAAAAAGGTATACTCCGAAGAAAAGCGGCAAGCAAGACGATGAACCGGAAATCCTGATAGAATACTGATTACAAGCAAAGGCAGACGAGTCAACTCGTCTGCCTTTTACCAATCAGAATTTGTCGAGTTCATTATATCCATTTCCGAAAGCAAAGCTACGGAATAAGCCCTTGATTTATGTTATGCCGTGTTTGATTTTGTTCTCTTTTCAAGCAGTTTCAGTAGCATATCCGCAGCAAGGGCAATGATGACGCTGAGGATCGTTCCCCAGGCGATTTTGTAAGTGTTCATCGTCCGCAGTCCCGAAAGCAGAATTTTACCGAGACCGCCCGCGTTAATCGTTGCGGCGATGGTTGCAATTCCCGTTGTTGAAATAATCGCAAGGCGGATGCCCGCAAGAATAGACGGCATTGCCAGCGGCACCTGCACCTTGGTAACAAGCTGCCACTTATTCATTCCCATTCCTGTTCCGGCTTCGAGCAGGCTTTTGTCCACCTGCTGCATACCCGTCATAATATTTCTGATTAAGAGGTATTGATTATACAGCACCAGCACGGGTATCGCTGTCTTGTTGCCAAGACCGAGAAGCGGTATCAGCAGGGCAAACAGCGCGAGCGACGGAATGGAATATATCTGGCTGAAAATGTTTACCGTGATGTTGGTTGCCTTTTCCGATTTCAGAAGCAGATAGGAGATTACTGCCGCTAAAACAATGGAAATTATCAGCGTGAGCAATACGATTTGCAGGTGCTCAAAAAAGGCAGACATCAGCATATCGCTGTGCTTTGCAAAGTAATCAATCAAGTTTACGCACCGCCTTTCAGTTCGGCAGTGCGAATGAGATTTTCAACAAATTCATTTGCAGGGTTTTCAATAATACTTTCGGGCGTATCGTACTGCAGAATCTTGCCTTCGTGCATAATGATAACCTTTGTGCCGAGCTTGAGCGCCTCACGGATATCGTGCGTTACAAACAGATATGTTCTGCCCGATTTCTGATGAATGGCTTTCAACTCGTTTTGCAGAATCTCACGGTTGATGGCGTCTATCGCTCCGAACGGCTCATCCAGCAGCATAATGCGAGGGTCGCAGATAAGCGCACGGGCAAGTCCGATTCTCTGCTGCTGACCGCCCGAAAGCTGCGCAGGATAACGGTTACGGAATTCGTCAGGCTCAAGCTGAACGAGTTTTAACATTCTGTCGGTTTCCTCGTCAATTCGCTTTTTATCCCATTTCAGAATTTTCGGAATCGTAGCAATATTAGCCTTAACCGTCATGTGCGGAAAAAGCCCGATTTGCTGAATAACGTAGCCGATTTTACGGCGCAGTTCAACAGGATTTTGCTCCTTGACATTTTTACCGAACAGATAGATTTCGCCGCTGTCGGGCTCATAAAGACGGTTGAGCATTTTAATCAGCGTGGTTTTCCCACAGCCCGAGGAGCCGAGCACGGTAACGAACTCGCCCTCCACAATCTGTACGCTGACATTATCCAGCGCAGGAACGCTCTGCCCCTTGAAGTGCTTATTCACATTTTTTAATTCAACAGCAATCATAATAAATCCTTATTTGATACTTTCATAAAACTCTCTTGCAACGTCGGTGTATTCCTCGCCGTCAATATCCACCTTTGCATTGAGAGCGGTGATATTTTCCGTTGTGAATGCTGCGCTGACTTTATTCAGCGCCTCGGCGATTTCGGGGTGCGCTTCCAGTACCTCGTCACGAACAACGGGCGCAAGGTTATACGGGGGCCAAACCTGCTTGTCATCTTCAAGGAGCGTGAACTGCTCTTCGGTCAGTCTGCCTTCCGTGGTGTAAGCAGGGCTGACATCTGCTTCATCGTTTGCAAGCACCTCGTATTTCAGCGAGTTATCATATACTTTGCTTGATTTCCATTTCAGTTTGCCGTAGGTGGCTTCAAGGGCGGGAATACCGTCCGCTCTTTCGTCAAATTCACCCTGCGAAGCAAAACGGAGTTCCGTTGCATATTTCTGCATATCAGAGATTGTCTTTATGCCGTATTTTTCTGCCGTTTCGGTGCGGATAACGAGTCCCTGTCCGTCGTTTGCAGCGGAATAATTAAGCCAAGTTACCTTGAACTGCTTTTCGTATTCTTCCTTAACGGTGTTGTAAACCTCGTCAGGGTCTGTAATCGGGTCGAGATTCAAAATAGAGATTAAGCCCGTTCCCGTGTATTCGGGATAGAGGTCAATTTCGTTGCTTGTCAGTGATGTGTGAATTACAGACGAGCCAACGTCCATTACTCGTTCAACCTCAATGCCTGCATCCTCAAGCGCAAGTGCATATACTTCTGCAACAATTTCGTTTTCAGTAAAGTCTTTGGACGCCACTCTTACCTTAGTGCCACCGCTTTTAGCGGAGCAACCTGCAAATACTGCAATAATGAGTGTTAATGATAATAAAACCGCAAATATTTTTTTCATAATTGTCCTCCTTATGTTCTTTGATATTTGGTGAGTTTTTTGAATATACTGTCAAGCACAAAGCCTGTTAGTAATGAGAGTATGGCTACCGAACCGCCGCCGATAATCAGAAGGCTGTATCGCAGTAGCGAAAGCCCGGTGAAGATTAAATCCCCGAGCCCGCCTGCACCGATGTACGAGGCAAGCGTTGCGCTTGCGATAACCTCAATAACGGCGGTGCGGATTCCCGCAAACATCAGCGGAAAGGCAAGCGGCAGCTTTACCTTAAAGAATTTCTGTGCAGTGCTCATTCCCATTCCGTCCGCCGCTTCCAGCATTGCTTTCGGCAGATTCTGAAACGCCTGAATCGTGTTAATCAGTATCGGCGGAATTGCCAGAATTGTCAGCGCTGTTACGCTCGGTAAAACGCCGGTTCCCATAATCGGAATTAGTATAATTAAAACAGCCAGAGAGGGTACAATTCTTAAAACGCCGAAGGAACGCTCGGCAAGCGTGCTGCCGATTTTACTTTTGTGAACGGCAATGCCGATGGGTACGGCAATAAGCATTGCAATCAGCACGGAAAGAAAGCTAATGCCAATATGCCCTCCGAGAAGCGCTAAATAGTCTTTACCATGGCGTGCAAAATAATCCACTATTTCGTTAATCATTCAGCACAACCACCTTTCCGAAGCTGTCAGCGGCGGCAAGATATTCGTGCGCTTGCGGCACTTCGTTTAATTTGAACACCTTTTCGGGAGCGGCGTTGACCCTGTATTCTTTCACATAGTCGAGCATTGTCTGTATCTTTGCTGCGTTGACATTTCCTAAATGAAAGCCCGTAATATATGAGTCAACGGGCAAATCCTCAAGCGGGTCAAAGTTCGGCAAGGTCCACTCACCGCCGAGCAGTCCCGTAACGCAGACAATGCTGCCCTCGTTCATATGCGAAAAGGTATCACTCAAGGCGGCAGGACCGATTAAATCAAGCACCTTGTCATACTTTTGAGCGGTCTGCAACTGATTGTCCCTGTCAATAACAATCTCGTCAAAGCCCTCTTTGATTAACCGTTCAACCTTCTGTTCGCTGCGGCTTGTACCCGTAATATGTATATTAGGATACTTTGCCTTCAGCAGGCGTAAAAACGCAATCCCCACACCGCTTGTGGCGCCTCTGACAAAAACGCTGTCGCCTTCGCTGATTTTCAGATTCAGCATAGAGCCAAAGGCGGTGTAATAGGTTTCGGGAAGGGCGCAGAGCGTGGCAAGCGGTAAATCGGTATCAACGGGATAGATTTGCTCATTCGGAAGGAGTACATATTCAGCATAGCCGCCGTCAAAGGCTCTGCCCATTTCGCCCATAATGGAAATGACCTGCTGTCCTTTTTTGTACACTTCGCTTTCTTCTATCATGCCGACACACTCAATGCCGAGGATTCTCGGGAATTTTACGCTCGGCGATAAGCTCTGACGGGTGAATACCTCGCTGTGATTGATGCCGAAGCCCTGCACTTTTACAAGCGACCAGCCGTCCTTCATTTTCGGCATAGGGACATCCGTATAGATTAACTTTTCGGGTCCGCCTGCTTCGTAAATAACTATCGCTTTCATCACATTTCCTCACGTTTAACTATTGCCTGAACGGGACAGTTTTCATAGCACAGTCCGCAGTGCAGGCAGTTATTCTGATGAATTTCAAACGGTGTGCCGCTTTCAATACATTGTTGCGGGCAGTTCGTTTCACAAAGTCCGCAGCCGATGCAGTTATCTGTAATAACAAAGCCCTTTTCCGTTACCGTACCGCTTCCGAGCGTAAAACTCTCACGGTAAATCGGCGTATCGCTCAAATCGAAGAATTCCAGATCGCCGTCCTTAATGCAGAAAGGCTCAAGAATATACCTTGCATCGCCGGGATAAACGCCGTTCATTGATGGATTGAGCTCAAAGAAACGGTCAATCCAATATTTCTGCTCTGCGAGCTTTTCTACTTTTCCGACAAGGCGTACGGTTTGCCATTTGTCGTTCAGTCCCGTAATCGCTGCAACCTTACCGCTTTCAAGTTGATTGTAAAAATGCTTGCCTCTTGCCGTGAGAAAATACAACTTTTCATCTTCAACAAGCATAACGTCAATAATGCGGTTTTGCGGCAGTCCGTTTTCGTCAACGGTAGCAAAAGCGCAGTCCTTGATTTCTCTTAAAATATTAAGACACTCCGCTGCATTCATTCGTCGTTCTCCTTCATATAGTCAATATATTCATAGCCGAATTTTTCAATGCTTTCCAAAACGGGCAGAAATTTTTTGCCCATCTCCGTCAGCGAATACTCCACACGTAGCGGCATTTCATTATATGACTTTCTTTCAACAAGCCCGCTTTTTTCAAATTTTTTCAGCTGTGTTGAAAGGGTGGCGTTTGTCATATGCGGTAGGTGACGCTGTAATTCGTTAAAGCGAATCGGTCCCATTGAAATATGATAAAGCATCAGCATTGACCATTTTCCCTGAATTAACACCTGCGTGGTTGTGTACGGACAAATACCGTAAAGTGCAACTTCCATTCTTTCACCTCATAGTTTATATTTTTAATGCAGTTCAATTTTTTATACTTTTCTTGCCTTCATATTACCATTTATCGAAAATGCTGACAAGTACCATTTTTTCTCATACCAAGTATCATAAATGATACCGCCCATAAAAATAACAGACAATGAAACTTGTAAGAATCATTGCCTGCGATGCACCTATTGATTTAACTTGTCCCCGACAAATCCCGATTTGTCGAGTTCATTATACCATATCATACGAAAAAAGTACAGCCGCCGAAACACTCGGCGGCTGTGTGTTTTATGCCGGGAAGTTGATTACATTATCACTCTTGTCTGCATTTTCTATTATGGCTTCTATTCTTTTGTTCATGTCCACGGCTGTTATCCTCTCTTATTCCGTCCCCAGAATGTGTTGTATCGGTCGGGGTTCCATACGGGCTTAACGTCTTTGACTGCTTCAGCCGCCGTGATAACCGCATCGCCGTTGTCAATATCAATAAGAGTATATTTGTCATTGCCCATTGAGAGTTCCTTCATATAACTGAGCTGGCGAAGACCGTGACGTGTTTCAACACGCTCAATAAGCGCTTTACCGCCGCCGTACGGAAGGTTATAAATCAAATCCATACAAGCATTATCTGCGGAAAGAATATCAAGAGAAGCGACAAGTCCGACGTCAGGAGTCACAACCGGCTCAGCTTCGGGACCTTCGCAGTCGCATGAGACAGACATATTACGCATAACATTGATATAGCAAATATGCGGCGCAAAGAAGTCAACCGTGGCTTTTGTGCTTTCCGAAATGCGCTCCATAAGCTCTTCCTCGGCAATACTCCACATATCGTCGCTGCCCTTTGCAGTATGTATTTCCGCTTTGCCTATTCGTCCGTCAGCACAACCGATACCGATATTCTTGTTGCTGCCGCCGAAGCCGCCCATCATATGGCCTTTGAAGTGAGTCAGCACTAAAAGAGAATCGTAATTCAGCATACTCTTGCCGACATGCATCTCTTTGAACCATTTGCCGCCGTTAACGGGCAGAGTTGCAACGCCCTCGCTGTCGGTGATATCAACGGGGCAGAAAGTCCAGCCGTTTATTTCAAGAGTTTTACGGTGTTCCTCGGTGGTATATCGGCTGCCCTCATAATAGGTGTTCGTTTCAATAATTGTAGCATCCGAAAGGCGTGAAGCAAACAGTTCCTTTACCCAGGGGCGAGGAATAATATTCGGCCCCTCGGCTTCGCCCGTGTGCAGTTTTACGGCAACTTTACCGCAAAGCACGGAGCTTATTCTGTCATAAATCTTTTTCAGTCCCTCTTCGGAAAGATCTCGGGTGAAAAATACAACGGAGCTCTCTCCTGTACGCTCTTCATAAGGGACATATCTGTTTCCGTCTTTAACCATAGCAATTTCCTTTCTTATTCGGTATTATCAATTCCATAACTGTTCCTCCTTGATTAAACTGTTTTTCCCATTTCATAAGTCTGTGGAAAAACAGATGTTTTAGTTACACCGGAGGTATAAGCTCCCGCCTCGAGCGTGAGCGTGGCAAAGGTGTGCCGCAAATCGTGAAAGCGGATTCTCGGCAATAACCGTTTATGAGATTATCAGGTTGAAACACTTGCCCGTCAAATCCCGATTTGTCGAGTTCATTATACCACATCATACGAAAAAAGTACAGCCGCCGAAACACTCGGCGGCTTTCAGCTTTACAAATCAGAAGTTGTCCATCAGTTTTTTTAATGCTTTTTCATAATCCTTGTCAATTAATGTGATTTGTTCACCCTGTTGTTGAAAACCCGCAATGACATTTCGGTTATCTTCTTTAAGCGTCTCTGCAGTGCAATCCGCATCATCACCTCTGTATTCGATATCAGAACAATGCTTTACAATGAGGTTATAATTGTTATCTATATATTTATCTGTCATTGCAAGGCAAATAAATTGGATTGACTGTAAATAGTTTTCTTCAAAACCGCTTCTCCAATCGTACGGAATATAGCATCCTTCTACGATGAGATTTTGTTTATTTTCTATTGCTGTTTTAATGATTTCACGCACAATGGGCCATATATATTCTGTTATCTTTTGGTCGTCATAGGGCGTTAATTCCGTATTTCCGCTACGGATTAAGCCCATTTTCAAGTGATCAATGGACAGATACGAATATTTGAACTTTTCAAGAAACTGCTGCGCTAACAGCGTTTTTCCGGTATGTGATGCACCTGTTATCAGTATAATCATAATCTTGCTTTTATTTCCTTTTTAACTTTATCCAAATCGCTGCAGGTGAGAATCGGTATAAGTTCATTGATTTCCTCAATGCTCTTATCCCACCATTTGAATTGTAGCATAATTTCGGTTAGTTCGTCGTCAAATCTCTTGTGTAGTGTTCTTGCAGGATTTCCGATTACAATCGTATATGGCTCAACATTACTGCCCACTACGCTGTTTGCGCCGATAATAGCACCGTCTCCGATATGAACGCCGGGCAGGATAACTGCATTCTGCCCAATCCACACATCGTTGCCAATAACTGTATCGCCTTTAAGCGGTAAATCCGAAGCTTTAGGCGGTTTCATATTCCAACCTTCAAGAGTGTAAAAAGGATAAGTTGAAACAGCGTTCATCTGATGGTTCGCACCATTCATTACAAATTCAACGCCCGAAGCAATCTGACAAAACTTGCCAATAATGAGTTTGTCACTGTTCCACTCGTATAAATGTGTAACATGGCTTTCAAATTCGGAATCAGCAATATAGGTAAAATCACCGACAATGATATTCGGGTTTGTAATTGTCGGCTTAACATATATTTCTTTGTCATATCCTGCAATAGGATATATTGTATTCGGGTTAGGTGTCTTTCCATCTCTCATATTGTTACCTCGTCAAATACCGATTTGTCGTGTTCATTATACCACATCATACGAAAAAAGTACAGCCGCCGAAACACTCGGCGGCTTTCAGCTTTACAAATCAGAATTTATAAGTCTGTACTTTTTGTTACGCTGTAAAGAGTTACTCCTTCCGGTCTGAAATCCATCTGAATCTCCCAGAACTCGACACCTGCTTGAGAAGCGTCCTTGAAGGCTTGTGACACTTCTTCATAATGTGTTGACCTCAACCGTTCTTTCTTTTCTGTTATACGGTACTGAAACACCTGCAGAAAAACAGCCTTTTCATGCTTTTTGAGCGATCCGGCAAGTTCCTTAAGATGCTTCACCATTCTGTCTGTTGAAGAAAATGGTTTAGGCGGAAGTGTCTTGATGTTTTCTCCGTATTTCACATTAATCGTTGTCAGCGGTGTCTTTACTTCCAAATAGGTATCTCCAATTTTGAAATCCAATTTGGATATTCCAAGCTTTACCTCGCGCTGAACACTATCAAAATCGGATACAATTTGATTCAGCTCATGCTCATTGAAAAAGTATTCTACCAGCCTGTTGGAAAGAATCTGATTTATTCCTATCCAGTTTTCATCATCCGAAAGAAGTACAGCCTCGATATCGTATTTCAGCTTGCGCTTCGGATCGTCGTGATAGGACAGAAGACAAGGCAGGTTCTTATTCTCTACATCGCCAATGCGGTTTGTCGTCGGGATGTGAGCAATCAATTCTTCGCCGTTTATATCAACTGAAGCAGTGAATTGGCTTTTTCTTTTCAACATCGTTCCTCTGATAAGAGGTTTCTCAAATAGATATGTACTCATTTCTTTACCACGATGGTCAGCATGACCAAATCTTCCTCTCCGGTATTGATGATAGAGTGTTCCGACCCTTTCGGGCAGATGTGCATGACTCCCGGTTTCAGAGCTTCCTCTACGCCGTTGCAAAACGCTCTGCCTCTGCCACTGATAATATAATTTATGTCATCGCCGGACTCCTGCTTATGCGTACCGATGCTTCCACCCGGATGAATCGCTGTTGGAACGATCCGATAGGAATCATCATTATACATACGGGCACTCATCGTACCGGTGCCGTTATTCATTCCCGGAATTGTCATTGTTTCTATCTTATTGAAATCTATCTGCAAGATTGCCGCCTCCACAAATCCCAATTTGTCGTGTTCATTATACCACATCATACGAAAAAAGTACAGCCGCCGAAACACTCGGCGGCTTTCAGCTTTACAAACCAGAAGTTGTCGGGATTCAATTATTGTTTTCAAGCCCTTTCGTGCAATCACTATGGTATTGCGAAGGCGAGATATTGTATGCATTTTTAAATACAGCGTTGAAATTGCGTATCGTTGAAAAGCCTGAAAGCTCGGCAATTTCGGTTATTGTATGCGTATTCTCTTTGAGTAATTTTTTGGCACAGTCAAGGCGGTGTTCATTGATAACATCCGAAATACCCTTGTTAAATATACTTTTGAACAATGCCGAGGTATAGGAATAACTGTAGCCAAGCTCCTCGGCAATATCCCTGAGCGTGATTTGTTCTTTGTAATGCTCCTGAATATATATCATAATTCTTGCGGCGGTGTCGTTATCGGAACTGCCGTTTTTATCTTCCGTGCCGTTTTTGAAAGCTGCCGCACATAGCCTGTAAAGGACTGCTTTTTTAGAAAACAAGTCCGTGCCCCCCAGCGCTGCTGTATCATTTTTATTAAAACTTACAACAGGATTTTTAAGCGCCTTTCCCTTAACCGTTTTTGCAAAATCGGTAAGGTAATCCGCAGAAAAAATCGCAATGAACACCTTGCTGTTTTCCGGCGTTTCATAGTGATGAATTTCGTAAGGCAAAACCCATATACATTCGCCTTCATTCACCCTGACTTTTTTGTCGCTGAAAACGGTATCCACACATCCCTCGGTAACGAAAAGAATTTCAAACGAACTCTGGCAGTGGGAAATGCAGAGGATATTGTCGTATTCAAGTGTTGTGTAGTAATTCGTTTTGCTGTGCTTTTCTTCAAAGAGCATTGTATCACCAAATCGTAAAATATTACTATAATTGTATAACATATTTCTTGATAATTCAAGGCGTTATGCGATATTCTTAAAATAGTAACAGTAACATATTTCTATAAGGAGGATACTATGGAAACGAGCAAAAAGGATTATCCGCAGTTTGCGGGCGGCACTGCCGCAATTTGTGAAGAGCGCATCACCAATACGATTGACGATTTTCGCCTTGCGCCCGCCGTTCAGAACAGGCTGAGGGAGATTGAAACAGTTGAAACAACCGACAGCGGAATAATTGTAACTTTCAAGGTTCAGGCGAAGCAGAGCAGTCTGTGCTATACGCACGCCACACAGCTTTATCTTTACGAGCCTTGCGAGCCCACGGTTGAGTGCCTGTATATGCACATTGAGCTTTGGACGGACCGTATTTTCAGAATCGTTTTCTCAAATGAAAAGGAAATCAGGAATCCATACGCAAAACTGCCGAAGGAAATGCAAATGCTGATTGCCGAGCGCGAAACGGTGGATTTTACTTTTGAAAACAACACGCTTTCAACGAATGAAATCGACATACATATTAACGAAAAAACGGGAGCGATAAAGGCAAATTACAAGGACGGCAAGGAGTTTTACTCACAGGTGAGAATTGAGTTCAAGCCCGACAATGTTTATGAAACCGCCGTCAGCGACAGAAACGACGAATACGCCTGCTTTGAAGCGCTAACGCTTGACAATGATGAAATCATTTACGGTCTCGGCGAGCGTTTTGACAGCGTTATCCGTAACGGCAGAACGGTTGACTTTGTCAACAAGGACGCCATTGGCTCCACCTGCAACCGCACCTATATCAACATTCCGTTTTACCTTTCCACAAAGGGTTACGGGCTGTTTCTCAATTCTGCCGCTAAAACTGACTGGCAGATTGCAACGAAGGATACGGGCGCTGTTCAATTCGCCGTGCAGGACAATCAGATGGATTACTTTGTCATAGCGGGCAGAACGCCGAAGGAGATTATAGGGGGCTACTGCCATTTAACAGGCTATTCAAAACTGCCGCCGCTGTGGTCGTTTGGCTTATGGATGAGTCGCAACAGCTATACCTCGTGGGATATTGCAGAGCAGATTGCAAGCGAAGCGAGGGAGAACGATGTACCCTGCGATGTCATTCATCTCGACACGGCGTGGTTTACGGAGGACTGGAACTGCGATTTGAAGTTTTCCCCCGAACGCTTTCCGAATCCGAAGGAGCATATGGAAAAGCTAAACAAACAGGGCTTCAAGGTATCGCTCTGGCAGTATAACTTTATTCCCCCAAGAGCGAATAACACGCACTATGCCGAAGCGCTTGAAAACGGGTATCTTGTGACGGATAAGAACGGCAAGCCGTATATTCAGCCCGAGGGCTGTAAGGGTAGCTGGACGGACGATGCCACGGTTGACTTCACAAATCCCGCCGCACGCAAATGGTACGGCGACAAAATCAAGGGACTCTTTGACCTTGGCGCAAGCGCTATTAAAACAGATTTTGGCGAGGGTGTACCCGACGAGGGCGGAATTTATCACAGCGTTGACGGCAAGCTGTTTCACAACCTTTACACCTTGGTTTATAACGCAACCGTTTTTAATGCCTCAAAGGAAAATATCGTGTGGGCAAGGAGCGGCACGGCAGGCTCTCAGCGTTTTCCGCTTCATTGGGGCGGCGACAGCCAGTGCACCTTTGAAGCGCTTGCAGGAACGCTGCGCGGAGCGCTTTCCGTCGGTATGAGCGGCATTCCGTTCTTCTCGCACGACATCGGCGGTTTTATCGGTCTGCCGAGCGACGAGCTGTATATCCGCTGGGCGCAGATGGGGTTGTTTTCTTCACACTCGCGCTGTCACGGTGTCGGCGACCACACCCACCGCGAGCCGTGGAACTTTTCAAAGGAAGCACTTGAGATTTTCAGATATTACGACAAGCTGCGCTATTCGCTGATGCCGTATATTTACGAGCAGGCGGAAAAATGCACAAAAACAGGCTTGCCGATGATGCGGGCGCTGTATCTTGAGTATCCCGAGGACAGAACGGTAAGAACTATTGACGACGAATACCTCTTCGGCGACAGCCTTCTGATTGCTCCCGTCCTTCAACCAATGAGCAAAGGAAACACCAGAGAACTATACCTGCCAAAAGGCGTTTGGTTTGACTATTTCACAAAGGAAAAAATTATATCAGACGGAAAGTGGATTACGAGAAAAATCGACCTGAAAACTATGCCGATTTATGTAAAGGAAGGCACTGTTTTGAATTATTGCTCAGCAGACACCACTCTTGCAAACGGTATGGGCGAAATCATTAAAACAGAAAAATGGGTATAAATGTTTCATTTTTCTGAAAAATGTTGTATAGTAAAAGTGGT
>SVQE01000039.1 GCA_015065505.1 Oscillospiraceae bacterium | reverse complement strand
GCGCTGTTAGCTCAGTTGGATAGAGCAACTGCCTTCTAAGCAGTAGGCCGGAGGTTCGAGTCCCCCACAGCGCGCCATTTTTATAAATAACGCACTTGGGGACGAGAAGCGGTTCGTTTTCGACCGCTGCCAGTGGCAGATGAAGGGAGAAAAAAGAACTTCGTAGCGGTCAAAATTTATCGGCGCTCCAAGCCGAAATAAATTTTGGGGACCGCACGGCGTATTCTGTTGATTCTTTGATTTTTCAACAGCTCTCATCTCTATATTGTTAATTTTGTTTTTATGGTGGGATTGGCCTAGTTGGTTAGGGCGCCAGTTTGTGGCACTGGAGGTCATCAGTTCGACTCTGATATCCCACCCCATTTTTTTATTTATAGGTAAATATTGGGGAGTAGCCAAGCGGTAAGGCAACGGACTTTGACTCCGTCACGCGTGGGTTCGAATCCCGCCTCCCCAGCCAGAAAAAGACAGCCCAAAGGCTGTCTTTTTTATGACAGGGGAGGAGGGATTCTCTTTTAGGAACATTGATAAAGTCTGTTTCTTTGGTATATAGTCGTTTTTCAAGATATGTTTATAGTTATAATAATATTTATTATAAAAAACTCTTGCATTTATTATTTTCATATGCTATAATATGGCACGTTGTTAAAAGTAAATATGATCCACTAGCTCAGATGGCAGAGCACTTGACTTTTAATCAAGGTGTCCGGGGTTCGATTCCCCGGTGGGTCACCAAAACAAAAAGGATAGCTTAAGCTATCCTTTTTGTTTTGCCACCGAGGAATCGAACTGACAGCCTCCGTTTTCCCAGATAAATTCGCAGAAAAACGGGAGAACAGTCCGGTGGACTGTTTGATAGGCTGACGACCCTCGTTGCCTCAACTTGGTCGTGAAGCATAGTGGGAATGCGAAAAAAATGCTTAAGCTATCCTTTTTGTTTTGCCACCGAGGAATCGAACTGACAGCCTCCGTTTTCCCAGATAAATTCGCAGGAAAACGGGAGAACAGTCCGGTGGACTGTTTGATAGGCTGACGACCCTCGTTGCCTCAACTTGGTCGTGAAGCATAGGGGGAATGCGAAAAAAATGCTTAAGCTATCCTTTTTGTTTTGCCACCGAGGAATCGAACTGACAGCCTCAGTTTTCCCAGATAAATTCGCAGGAAAACGGGAGAACAGTCCGGTGGACTGTTTGATAGGCTGACGACCCTCGTTGACTATACTTGGTCGTAAAGCATAGGGGAACAACCCACCGAGTGAATCGAACTGTGATTATCCAATTTTCCATTATTTGTGCGTTGAATATCTTTTTATCAAATCATATAATTTAAACAAAGGAGTGATTTGATGAAAAAATCTATATCAATTTTACTAGCAATAATAATTGTGCTCAGCTCAATATTGACTTTTTCAGTATCGTCATTAGCAGCTGAATCAAAGAAAATTTCAGGAACGCTTAACTATTCATATGCCGTTCAGGTGCTTGATTTAGTAAACAAAGAGCGCAGTGCTAACGGACTAAAAGCACTGACAATGACAGAAAATCTGACAGAAGGGGCAATGATAAGAGCTGCTGAAACAACAGTTAGCTTTTCACACACAAGACCAAACGGCGAGAGATGTTTTACCGCATTTGAATGGACTTCATACGCTGGTGAAAACATAGCATATGGTCAGAGAACTCCCACCGAGGTTATGAACGGCTGGATGAATTCAAGCGGACATAGGGCAAATATTCTAAACTCTTCCTTTACAACAATAGGTATCGGATGTTTTGAATATAACGGAAGATATTATTGGGCTCAGGCTTTCAGCGGAGGTAAGGGCGATGCTTTTAAACCGAGCGGAAGTGTTAAAGCAGATGTTGAAGTAAGTCTTAAAGCAGGCGTTCCATCAAAACTTATTATCTCAAATCCAGCTACAACAACTAAAACAACAACAAAGACTACAACAAAAGCATCAACAACAAAATCCACAACGAAGGCAACAACAAAAGCATCAACAACTAAGGCAACGACCAAAGCTACAACTAAAGCAACAACAACTAAACAAAGCGGCTCGTTAACTAAACAAAGTATATATGATTTAATCAACTCAATATTAAAAAGATTATTTTCATAATAAAAAAATGTATATGGGGTCTGACCCCATATACATTTTTTTATGCAGCTATGTCAATCCATTCTCTTCTAACTCTTTCAATTTTGCACTTTCTTTCTTCGTGCCTTTTTGCGTTTTTGATTTTTTCCTGCTTTCTTTTTTCACATACTGCAAGAAATATCATTCCTATAACAAAGTAAATAATAATCTCGCTGATGAAAACAATCTGCATTGCTTCATCCGAAAGGGTTTTAAAGAGGTTGAACGGAAGTGCAATTGCAACGAAGCCTGTAATAAGTGATGCGATGGATAAAAGCATTGATTTGATTATTGTGTTCTTTCTTTTCATATTTAATTCCTCCCTGAATTATCTTTACAAGCTGATTGTAATTCAGGAAGAAATCATATGCAATACCGATTAGGCTCAGTGTCCAAACTATTGGACTGATGCTCCGAAAAATACTATGATATTGCGGTTTTAAGCGCATTAACAGCGTCTTTTATTGATTCCTTTGGTATTGATGAAGGTGATATTATCAGTTTAAGCACGCCGTTTTCATAGCTTCTGATAAAAACTGAAATTGTGTTATTTTCAAATACGGATAAGTCCTTGCTGAACTTTGTAACTAATCTGATGCTTATACCGTTATCGCTTATGCTGCAATCTGCGTCGGGTAATGCGCTTTTAAGCTCGTTGCAGAATTCCTTTGTCTTTTCAGTATATAGCCTTCTGATTTTTCTGTTCTGAGATTTAATATGTCCGTCGCGGATGAATCCGCAAAGCGCTATCTGTTCTGTTTTACTTGCTGTTTGAGCGAAATGTAATTTATTCTTTTCAAATTCTCTTGCAAGCTCTTCAGTAAGCACCATAAAACTGATTCTGATACCGGGAATAAGAACGTTGGAAAATGAGCCCATATAAACAACATTCTTTCCGCCTGAAAGTGCGTATAATGCAGGCGTGGGCTTGCTTTGATAAACGAAATCCGAATCAAAATCATCCTCAATTATAAGTGCGTTAGTTGTTTTGGTGTGACTTATAAGCTCAAGCCTTCTTTTAATCGGCATAACACTTCCGAATGAGGTCATATGTGACGGCGAAACATAAATAATATCAGCATTCTTATCTTTAATTCTTACATCGTTTCCGTAATCGCGGAAAAGGTTTATTCCCTGAACAAAGCTTTCATCGGGGAATGAAACCGTTTTATTATCGCTGATTAATGAACACAGTATACTGAGCAGAGGCAAAACGCCTGCGCCAACAACTATTCTGTCGGGGGAGGCTGAAACATTTCTCTTTTCTCTTATGTAGTCGCTTAGCGCTTCTCTTAAATCAGCTTCACCCTGAACATCACCGTAGGACAGAAAGCGTTCTTCCTGGCGAAGAGCGCTTTTAATATATCTCTGCCATAAGGAAATATCAAAGCTGCCTTTGTCAGCATCGCCGCTTTTAAGGTCGTATTTAATATCTTTATTATTAATTACAATTTTATTTTCGCCTTTGCTGTCTGAATTACTGTAGCAAACAAAGAAGCCGCTTTTTTCAGTTGAAATAATATAACCGTCTGCCTGAAGCTCAAAATAAGCGTTTTCTATTGTGGTTTTGCTAACCTCAAGCGAAGCGGCAGCTTTGCGTACAGAGGGCATTCTGTCACCGAATTTAAGCTGATTTGAAAGAATTAACTCTTTATAATTGTTATAAATCTCAAGATATTTCTTCATAACTGTCCTTTAAAATATTATCATAATTGACTATTTTATTGAAGTCAGATGTATTATATACTGATTTCAATAAATTTGCAACAGGGGAGTGATGAAATGAATAAAAAGCTCAGAAAAGCTATTACAAGCGGCGTTTTTTGTGCAATGATTTTTGTTTTAACAATGTTTGTTAAGTTTCCCGTTGCTTCGGGATATGTTCATTTCGGAGATGCTTTGATATATGTTTGTGCATCACTTCTCGGACCGTGGGGAATAATAGCAGGTGCAATCGGCGAAGGTCTTGCAGATGTTGCAGGCGGTTTTGCCGTATATTTTCCTGCAACGGTTATAGTTAAGGCGCTGATTGCTTTGCCCTTTTCGCTCTTTAATTTCAAAAACGAAAAGCTTTTAAGCGTTAAATCAGGGCTTTTAACAATACCTTCGGGATTAATAACAGTTGCAGGCTATTTTATTGCCGATATGATAATTGATAAAGCATATGCACTGGTTGATATACCCGGAAACTTAATTCAGGCGGCAGGAAGCGCTGTGATATTTATAATTATTAGTGCTGCGTTTGATAAGGCTAATATCAGAAATAAACTATTCAGAGGTTAATTATGGCAGACATTATTTATACTTTAGAGGGCGGCGTTTATATTAATATAACTAATAAATGTCCCTGTGACTGCGCGTTTTGCATTCGCTCAAAGGCTGATGCAGTCGGCGACGCAAAAAATCTTTGGTTTGATAAAGAACCCGATTTTGAGGAAATAAAAGCGGCTGTTGACAGCTTTAATTTTTCAGGCGTTAAAGAGGCAGTTTTCTGCGGTTACGGGGAACCCACAAATGCTCTTGAAAATCTTATAAAAACGGCAGATTACATTAAGGGAAAGTATCCGGATATTATTCTAAGAATCAATACAAACGGTCTTTCTGATTTAATTAACGGCAGACCGACCGCAAAGGAAATCTGCAGCAGTATAGATGTTATTTCCGTATCACTCAATGACCCCGATTCTGCTTCTTATGATAAAATCACAAGAAATATCTATCCCGGAAAAGCGTTTGATGCGATGCTTAAATTCACTAAAGAATGCGTTGCCTGCGGTAACGATGTAAGAATGACTGTAGTTGATGTTATCGGTGAAGAGAACATTGAAAAATCAAGAAAAATCTGCGAGGAATTGGGTGCAAGATTCATTGTGCGTTCTTTTGCACGAGGCAGATAAGATATAAGTCGGATATTTATCCGACTTTTTTCTTTTTCCTATTGACATTATAGGAATAAAAGTATATATTATTTGAGAAATACCTATAATGTTAATAGGAAATAAAAAATCTATAGCAAAGAAGGTTGGAAAAATGAAAACGGTTTATGTTGATAATGCGGCAACAACAAGGCTTTCCGATACAGCTTTAAAAGCTATGGCGCCGTTTATGCAGGATATTTACGGCAACCCTTCATCGCTTCATCACATCGGTCAGGAGGCTAAAGAGCATCTTGAGGATGCAAGGGAACGCGTTGCAAACTGCATCGGCGCACTTCCGAGTGAGATTTATTTCACCTCGGGCGGAAGCGAAGCAGATAATCAGGCTATTCTCACCGCAGCTTATAACGGTGCTAAGAAGGGTAAGAAGCATATAATATCTTCAAAGTTTGAGCATCACGCAGTGCTTCATACTCTCGATAAGCTCAAAAGAGAAGGCTTTGAAATAACCCTTCTTGATGTTTATGAAGAAGGAATTGTTCGCTTTGAAGATTTAAAGAATGCAATCAGGGAAGATACAGCGCTTGTTACCATAATGACAGCCAACAATGAGGTTGGAACAATTCAGCCGATTAAAGAGCTTGGCGAGGTTTGCAAAGAGAAGGGCGTTATCTTCCATACGGACGCAGTTCAGGCAGTTGGTCATATTGCAGTTAATGTTAAGGATTTGGGCGTTGATATGCTTTCCGTATCTGCTCATAAATTCCACGGACCTAAGGGAGTCGGCTTCCTTTATTGCAGAAAGGGCATAATTCTTCAGAATCTTATCAACGGCGGTGCTCAGGAAAGAAATAAGAGAGCAGGCACGGAAAATCTTCCTGCAATTATGGGTATGGCTGCCGCTATGGAGGATGCAATTTCAAATCTTGATAAGAACGCTGAATATGTAAGCGCTCTCAGAGATAAGATAATCAACGGCGTTCAGGATATTGAAAGAATGAGAATAAACGGCGACCTTACTAAAAGGCTTCCCGGCACAGTTAATATGTGCTTTGAAGGAATTGAGGGCGAAAGCTTGCTTCTGCTTCTCGACTAGTCGGGAATTTGCGCATCTTCGGGCTCTGCCTGCACAAGCGGTTCGCTTGACCCTTCTCATGTTCTTCTTTCAATGGGCGTTCCCGTTGCGGTTGCTCACGGCTCATTAAGACTTTCTCTTTGCGAGAATAACACCGAAGAAGAAGTTGATTTAATAATTGATACAATTCATAAGGTCGTAGTTTATCTGCGTTCCATTTCACCCGTATGGGAAAGAATTATGAAAGGCGAGGTAATAGAATAATGGCACTTTATTCAGATAAGGTAATGGATCATTTCACAAATCCGAGAAATGTTGGTAAAATTGAGGATGCTGACGGTGTCGGCGAAGTTGGTAATGCACGCTGCGGAGATATAATGAAAATATATCTTAAGGTAGACGATGAGGGCGTTATTACTGATGTTAAGTTTAACACCTTCGGCTGTGCGTCGGCTATTGCTTCAAGTTCAATGGCTACCTGCTTAATCAAGGGCAAGCCTGTAAGCGAAGCACTTGAACTCACAAATAAAGCTGTTGTTGAAGCTCTTGAAGGACTTCCGGCAGTTAAGGTTCACTGCAGCGTTCTTGCTGAAGAAGCAATCAAGGCAGCAGTTAAGGACTATTACGACAGACACGGCGTTAAATACGACCCTGAAATTTTCAAAGAGAAACATATTCACGAGGACTAATATGGCTATTAAGGATATTCAGCAGGAAATATTAAAACTGAAAAAAGAAAACGATATCTGCATTCTTGCACACTGCTATCAGTCACCTGAAATACTTGAGGTTGCCGACTATACGGGCGACAGCTTCGGTCTTGCAGTAGAGGCGGCAAAGGTTGAAAATAAAACCGTTATTATGTGCGGTGTTCGTTTCATGGCTGAAACCGTTAAGATTCTTTCACCCGATAAAACGGTTATTCTTTCAAATGCGGATGCAGGCTGTCCGATGGCTGAAATGATGGATAAGGATGTAATCAGTGAAGTTAAAAAGCAATACCCTGATTACACCGTTGTTGCATATGTTAACACAACAAGCGAACTTAAAACGGTTTGCGATGTTTGCGTTACTTCATCTTCTGCGCTCAAAATCTGCAGAAAGCTTGAAAGCGATAAAATTCTTTTCATCCCCGACAGAAACCTCGGCTCATGGATTGCCGAGCAGCTTCCCGAAAAGGAATTTAAGCTTCTTTCGGGCGGATGCCCCACTCACGCAAAAATCGGCAAAGAGGCTGTTCTTGCTGCGAAGGCAAAGCATCCCGATGCGCTGTTTCTTGTTCATCCCGAATGCGTAAGCGAGGTTGTTGAGCTTGCTGATTATGTTGGCTCAACTACAGGAATTATGGATTATGCAAGAAAGAGCGACGCAAAGGAATTTATTATCGGAACAGAAAACAGCATAGTAACACATCTTCAGCTTGAATGTCCCGATAAGAAGTTCTATCCGCTTTCAAAGAACCTTATTTGCAACAATATGAAGGCAACAACCCTTGTTGATGTTCTTAACTGCTGTAAGGGCTGCGGCGGCGAGGTTATTGAGCTTGATGAAGAAACAAGACTCGGTGCAAAGCGCTGCATTGATAAAATGATTGAACTCGGTTAATTTACATATGAAAAAAGCTATTATTGCAATGAGCGGCGGTGTTGATTCAAGCGTCGCCGCTTATTTTATGAAGGAAAAGGGCTATGAATGCATCGGTGCAACGATGAAGCTCTATGATAATGAGGATATTGGAATAAGCAGTGAGAAAACCTGCTGTTCACTAAGCGATATTGAGGATGCACGCGCTGTTTGCCGCAAACTCGGTATGCCTTATTATGTTTTTAACTTCAAGGATGAATTTGAAGAAAAGGTAATAAATAAGTTCATAAAAACCTATGAAGCAGGCGCAACGCCCAATCCCTGCATAGACTGCAACAGATATCTTAAATTTGAAAAGCTTATGCAGCGTATGACAGAGCTCGGTTACGACTGTGTTGTAACAGGTCATTATGCCGATATTGAGGAAAAAGACGGAAGGTTCTACCTAAAAAAAGGCAGTGATTTATCAAAGGACCAGAGCTATGTTTTGTATTCTCTCACTCAGCAGCAGTTAAATCACACTGTTTTTCCGCTTGGTAAGCTTTCTAAATCTGAAATTAGGGAAATTGCCGAAAGGGAAGGCTTTTTAAATGCGAAAAAAAGAGATTCTCAGGATATCTGCTTTGTGCCCGACGGCGATTATGCAAAATTTATCGAAGAGCATTGCAATACAACATATCCCGAAGGTAACTTTGTTGATAAAGAGGGGAATATCCTCGGAAAACACAGCGGTATAATCAGATACACCATCGGTCAGAGAAAAGGACTCGGAGTTGCCGCAGGCAAGCCCGTTTATGTTTGCAAAAAGGATTTGGAAAATAATACGGTTATTCTTGGCGACAATGAAGATTTGTTCAGCGATTCATTAATTGCCGAGGATTTTAACTGGATTTACGAAAAACCCGAAGGCAAGCTCAGATGCAAGGCAAAAACACGCTATAATATGAAAGAGCAGGATTGCGAAGCTTGGCTTGAAGGAGAAAATGTCATTGTTAAATTTGATTCTCCTCAGCGTGCAGTTACTTCTGGTCAAGCTGTCGTTTTATACGACGGTGACTATGTAATTGGCGGTGGAACTATTAAATAAAAACGCGTTTTTGGAAAATTTTTTATACGCTTTTACTAAATTTTTAACAAAATATAAAAAATTAATCTTTTGTATTGATTTTGTAAATGCTTTTTGATATAGTGTATTCAGAAAAGAATGGAGGTTTGAATATGAGCAAGCAATACAGCGAGCCTATTGTCGAAATTCGTAAATATATCTTGTCTGAGGATGTTTGCACCAATCCTTCAAATCCCGACGACAATAAGGATCTTCACGACGAAGATGAATACGATTATTTCGGAAACTAAATAATTAAACAAATCATTAAGACTTGTCATTGACAAGTCTTTTTTTTAATTTTGTATAAATTGTTTTGATATATTTAATTATTATTGTTATTTTTATGTAATTTTTTTGATATAAAGTATTTATTTTATATTTAATATCTGTTATAATGATTACTATTATCGGCACTATGTTTTCAAAGGAGGTTAAAAATTGAAATATTTTAAATCCTTGGTTTGCATATTGCTTATTATATTCATTTTCAGCGGATGTAATTATAAGATGTCGTCTTCCATTGACGACCTTATATCTCCGATATCACCGATGGGCGACAACGCTGATGTTAAAACAGCGCTTGATGAATTTGCTCAGAACGGCTATTCATTAAAAACACCGTCTAACGGAAAACACATAACATCCTACACCTTCTATGATGTTGATAATGATAAATCCGATGAAGCCATTGCTTTTTATGAGCCGAGCGATAATCTCGGAACTATTGAAATGGCAGTTATAAAAAAGAGTGACGACATATGGAAGGTTGTTGAAAACATTAAGGGCATTGGTAAAGATGTTTTTTCAATCGATTTTGCTGATGTAAACGGTGATTCAAGAAAAGAAATAATCGTATGCTGGGATGTTATCAGCAATTCATCGAGCCACGAGCTTTGCGTATATGAAACGGCAGGCAAGGCTGAAAAACTCAAACTAATAGTTATCGGCGAAAGCGTTTCAATTAATAATTATATTGCCGTTGATATGAATAACGATTCGGTTAATGAAGTGCTTGTGTTTAAACTCGGAAGCGGCAGCTCGTCCTATGCAGGCGCAGAGCTTCTATCCTTTGCCAGCGGAAAAATCAGAGTTCTCGGCGAAACAAAGCTCGATGCACATATCAGCACATATTCTGATTTGAATGTTGAAAAGATTAACGGTTCTTCAAGAGTTTATGCAGATGCTGTTTCTTCAAGCGGTTCTTCAATGATTACGGAGCTTATTTACTGGTCTGATGCATATGGAACAATCATATCTCCGTTTTACAGCTATTCAAGTGCAACAACGAAGGATACTGCAAGAAACGCAATGGTTTCATGTTTCGATATTAATTCGGACGGTTTGATTGAAATTCCGAATGATAAAAAGCTTTCAGACCTGCCCGGTGAAGTTTCCTGCATTAACTGGAAGGTATATAAAAAATCAACTTTGATTCACACCGATTACTCACTGCTTGCCGAGAATGATGACTACACAATAATCATTCCCGATAAGTATATCGATAAAATTAAGGTTACCTATGACACTAAAACAAGAAAAATGACTGTCACTGATAAAGAATCAAAAAAAGAAGTGTTCAGTATAATTCCTGTGCTTAAAGCTACATTTAACGAAGAGGATTATACGGATTACACCGAAATATTGGATAAATCAGGTTATTACTATCTTGCAAAGGTTGGTAATGATACAAAAATTAAAATTTCGCTTGATGATATAAAAAACAATATCAAAACGATTTGAGGAGGAAAATTATGAAAAAAGTATTAGTAGCTGAAGATGAAGAATCCATCCGAGAGTTTATAGTTATTAATCTCACAAGAAGCGGATACACTGTTGAACAGGCTTCTAACGGAATTGCAGCGCTTTATAAATTTCATGAAGATGAAGACAGTTTTGATGTTGCAATTCTTGATATTATGATGCCCGAGCTCGACGGTCTTTCGGTTTGCAAGGAGTTAAGAAAATGCTCATCTGATTTAGGCATAATTATGCTCAGCGCAAAAACCCAGGAAATGGATAAGGTAACGGGTTTGCTCTTCGGTGCGGATGACTATGTTACCAAGCCGTTTTCACCCTCTGAATTAATGGCGCGAGTTGACGCTGTTTACAGAAGAGTTGAAATGACCAGGGGCTTCAGAAAGAACGACACAACGGGCGACAGCATTGTTCTTGACGAATTTGAGCTGAACCTCAGAAACAGAACATTAACTAAATCAGGAAGCATTATCGAATTAACTCAGGTTGAATTTCAGATTGTTGAATACTTCTTCAAGAATCCAAATGCTGCGCTTTCAAGAAATGATATTCTGCAGCAGGTTTGGGGCGAGAATTATTTTGGTGATGAAAAGATTGTTGATGTTAACATCAGGCGTTTAAGAATGAAGATTGAAGATAATCCTTCAAGTCCTAAAAGACTTGTTACTATCTGGGGACTTGGTTATAAATGGATTACGGGAAACGAATAAATGAAAGAATTTGCAGACAAGATACTTTTAAAGCTTAAAAACATAAAGATAGACGGTATTACCAAAAGATGGCTGATAAATATTATCGGCGTTATTGCTGTTCTCTTTATTATTGCTTTTATACTCTCGTCTGTTGCAATTAAAAATTATTACTATAGCAGTGTTGAAAACATTGTTGCATCGGGTGCTTCGGATTCCGCAGTAAGCTATTTCAAAAACAATATTGAAAAGGGTAATTCCCTTGAGGAATCCGCTGCTGAATTTGTTGATTCATATACTTATAAAAACACAACAACAATTTGGATAATTGATAATGAAGGAAAAGTTATTTTATCCTCAAGCGGTTTTGCAGTAGAAAATCAGGAAATGCCTGATTTTGAAGAGGCTATGACCAATGAATCCGGCGAAGCGCGATATGTCGGAAGAATCGGCAGAGAAAAGGTTATGGCTCTGACCAAGGCTATTAAAGATAAAAACGGCGCCGAAATCGGAGCTATAAGAGTTATGAGCAACATAAGCGAGGTTGACGACCAGATATCAACGCTCAGATTCATAATCTTTCTTATACTGCTTTTTGTTATGGCAATAATTGTTTTTTCAAACCTTTATTTCATCAGGTCAATTATTATTCCCGTTCAGGAAATAAATAAGGCTACAAAGCTTATTGCCGCAGGAAACCTTGATGTTCGTATTGAAAAGCAGTATAACGATGAAATCGGTGATATGGCTGACAGCATAAATTCTATGGCAACCGATATTGCCGCAGCCGATAAAATGAAGAATGATTTCATTTCAACAATATCCCATGAGTTAAGAACACCGCTTACATCCATTAAGGGTTGGGGCGAAACCTTAACACTCGGAAACCAGGATAATGTTGACCCGCTCACAAGAAAAGGACTGCAGGTTATCGTAAGCGAAGCAGGAAGGCTTGAAGGCTTTGTTGAAGAGCTCCTTGATTTCTCGCGTTTGCAAAGCGGAAGAATGAATCTGCGCCTTGCAAAGTGCGATATTCTTGCAGAGCTTGAAGAAACGCTGTTTACTTTCAGAGAAAGAGCTGTTCGCGAGGGATATGAGGTTAAATACAGCATTCCCGATAAAGCCTCTGTTGCAAATGCAGACGCTAACAGGCTTAAGCAGGTCTTTATGAATATTCTTGATAATGCGCTCAAGTATTCAAGACCCGGCAGCAAGATTCTTGTTAAAGCCGATTTTATCAAAAAAGAGTCCCAGCCTTATGTAAGAATTGCTATTGCAGACCAGGGCTGCGGTATATCCGCTGAGGATTTACCCCATGTTAAGGATAAATTCTATAAAGCAAATGTTAGTGTTCGCGGTTCGGGCATCGGTCTTGCCGTTACCAATGAGATTGTAACCCTTCACGGCGGAACACTTGATATAGACAGTGAGGTCGGAACGGGCACACTTGTTACAATTATTCTTCCCATCGAGGAAGTATGTGAATAAAAAACGAAAGGCAAAATGCTATGTCAGAAAAAAAGCATAAGACTTCAGTCGGAGGTCAGGCTTTAATTGAAGGAATTATGATGCAGGGACCCAAGGGTATGGCAACAGCAGTAAGAAAGCCCGACGGTGATATTTTAACCGAATATCACGAGGTTAAGCATCTTAAAGATAAAAGTAAATTCTTCGCCATTCCGATAATTCGCGGAATAGTTGCATTTATTGAATCCATGGTAAGCGGATATAAAATGCTTATGTATTCTGCAGAGGTTTCGGGTATGGATGAAGTTGAAGAAGCAGAAATGAGCAAGTTTGAAAAATGGCTCAATGATAAGCTCGGTGATAAGCTGATGAGCATTATTATGGGCATTGCGTCCGTTCTCGGATTTGCGCTTGCATTTGTTATTTTCTTCTATCTTCCCGTATTGATTTTCAGAGGAATTAATGCATTATCAGGCAACTCGCTCACAATGCTCCAGGGAACCTTTGAAGGAATAATCAAAATAATTATATTCATTCTTTATATGCTTCTTGTTTCGCAGATGAAGGATATAAAACGTGTTTTCAAGTACCACGGCGCGGAGCATAAATCAATTTGCTGCTATGAATCCGGACTTGAATTAACCGTTGAAAATGTTAAAAAATGCTCACGCTTCCACCCTAGATGCGGAACATCATTTATGTTTGTTATGCTTATTCTGAGCATATTTGTTATTACTGTTCTTTCATTCTTTGTTCCCGAAGAATTAAAGCAAAACACAATACTCTGGACAGTTATTAAGCTTCCCATGATTCCGATTATTATGGGAATCGGCTATGAGTTTATCAGATATGCAGGCAAGCACGATAATTTTCTTGTTAAAGCTCTTTCAGCACCGGGTTTATGGATGCAGAGAATAACAACTAAAGAGCCCGAGGATGATATTATTGAATGCGGAATAGAAGCTATTAAAGCAGTTTTAACGGATAATCCTGAGGACGACAGAATTAAGTAATGAATTTAAAAGAAGCATTAAAATTCTGCACAGATTATTTAAGCGAAAGAAATATTGATGAGAGTGAATTCAAGGCGCTTTGTGTTGTTTGCTTTGTTGGCGGAATAAAAAACAGCGAGCTTTATTTTTCAGATAAGGTAATTGAGGAAAAAGACCTTCTGCCCTATCTTAAAAGACTTCAAAACAGAGAGCCCTTGCAGTATATTCTTGGAAAATGGGATTTTTATGAAAGCGAATTCCTGGTAGGCGATGGTGTTTTAATACCACGCCCCGAAACAGAGGAGCTTGTTGATATTGCAATAAAAGCTGCCCAAGCGCTTGAAGAGCCCGTTATATACGATTTGTGTGCAGGAAGCGGCTGTATTGGAATAAGCATTGCAAAAAAACTGCCCAAGGCAAAGATTTACTGTGTTGAAAAGAGCGAAAAAGCCTTTGAGTATCTGAAAAAGAACGCCGAAGGTGTTGATAATGTAACTCTTGTACTTTCGGATATTAACAATGATTTGAATTTGCCGAGAGCTGATATAATTGTTTCAAATCCTCCGTATATAAAAACAGAAGAGATTAAAAGTCTTGATAAAGAGCTTTTTTATGAGCCCTTAATGGCGCTCGACGGGGGAGAGGACGGACTTGATTTTTACAGAATAATCAGAGATAAGTATTTGCAAAAACTGAAAAAAAACGGAATTGTTCTCCTTGAAATCGGAAATGAGCAGGGAAAAGACATTATGGATATGTTTACTGATTCCCGTGAGTGCATTGGTTCGATAATTGATGATATATATGGAAATCAACGAATTGCTTTTATAGAAACGAGGTAAAAGATGTTTTCACTTATTGACTTTATAAGAAGCGGACAGACCTATGAGGCGATAATGTTTGTGCTTTCAGGCTGCTTTGTTGTTTTTATTTGCTCACCCATACACGAGCTTGCACACGGCTTAGTAGCATATAAGCTTGGTGATAAAACTGCAAAGAATCAGGGAAGGTTAACCTTTAATCCGATAGCCCATATCGACCCCATTGGTATGATTATGATTCTGCTTTTCGGATTCGGATTTGCAAAGCCCGTTCCTGTTAGTATGAGAAACTTGAAAAAACCTAAAAGAGATATGGCGCTCATTGCGCTTGCAGGACCTTTTTCGAATATTATTCTTGCATTTATCAGCATCTTTATTTTCTACGCAGTGAGACGATTTCTGCCCACTGATTCATTAATTGTTTATTATCTTTCTCTCTTTTTCTATTATTCAACATATATTAATGTTACGCTTGCAGGATTTAATCTTATTCCGCTTCCTCCGCTTGACGGCTCAAAGGTTTTAGCGGCATTTCTTCCGAATAAAGCATACTTTAAATATATGCAGTTTGAAAGATATGCAATGATTGCACTTCTTGTTCTTGTTGGAACAGGAGTTCTCGACAGAGTTTTAACAAAGATTACCGGAGTTTTAATGATTGCGATAACCTTTATCCCTTCATTAATTTTTGGAAATGTATGGACGATTTAACTTATAAAATTGAGGTGTTTGAAGGTCCTATGGACTTGCTTTTGCACCTCATAAGCAAACACAAACTGAATATTAACGATATTCCGATAATCGAGCTTGTTAATCAGTATCTTGATTATGTTAAGCAGATGGAAGAACAGAATTTCGATATTGCAGGCGATTTTCTTGAAATGGCTGCAAGGCTTATTTATATCAAAACCGTTTCTCTGCTTCCACGCCATGAAGAGGCTGAAACGCTTAAAAGAGAGCTTACGGGCGAGCTTATTGAATATCGAGACTGTAAGTTAATGGCAGAAAAGCTCTCCCATCAGACAGATGGCTTCAACAGATTTGTAAGAGATCCGCAGGGCGGCTGGGTTAATTATGACTACGAGCGCTTTCACGAGGGTGAGGAGCTTTTGAATGCATATATTAATGTTGCAGGTAAGGCGCAGAGAAGGCTTCCGCCTCCGATGGATTCGTTCAAGGTTATAGTTGCAAAGCGCTTTGTTAACGTTGCTTCAAAGGTAAGAACGGTTATGAGAAAGCTTTGGAGCGGCAAGAAGATTAGCTTTCTTAATCTTTTCGAGGGCGCGCAGTCAAAGAGCGACCTTGTTGCAACGTTTCTTGCAGTGCTTGAACTTGCAAAAACTAAGAAAATCACCATTCAGGGCGATATGAAAAATCCAAGTGTTCAGATGGTTAAGGAATCAGGCGAGGTGAGCGATATTGAATAAAACAGATAATATAATTGCAAAGCTTGAAGCAATGCTTTTTGCATCGGGCGATGCAATAGAAGTTACAAAGCTTGCCGAAGTGCTTGATTTGGATATAGATTCGGTAACTAAAATGCTTGGCCATCTCGGCGGACTTTATGATGAACGCGAGTCAGGGCTAATGCTTATAAAGGTTGATAATAAATATCAGCTTTGCACAAGGGAGGAGCACAGCGAAGAGGTCAGAAAGCTTCTTGAAATAAAGAAAAATACACCTCTCAGCAACGCGGCATTTGAAGTTCTTGCAATAATAGCTTATAATAAAACCGTAACCCGTGCTTTTATTGAGCAAATAAGGGGTGTTGACTGCTCGGGTCCGATTTCTTCTTTAATTCAGAAAGGCTTGATTGAAGAAAAGGGAAGACTCGATTTGCCGGGCAGACCGCTTATATACGGCACTACTGATAGATTTTTAAGGTGCTTTTCACTCAATTCGCTTGAGGATTTGCCCGAGCTTCCGAAAACCGAAGAGGTTCAGAATATTTCAGGCGATGAATCGCAGACCTCACTTTTCGACAGTGATAAGGACGAGAGCTCTGAAAACACCGAAAATTCTAACGAAACTATAAAGGAGGAATAAATGAAAGTATTTTTAATTGTCCTCGCAGTTATATTAGTTATATTTTGCATTATTCTTTCTTTAAAAGCTGAATTTGAAGTAGTTTATGATAATGGCTGGCATTCTAAAATAAGAGTTTTGTTTATTGAAAAGGATGTTCAGATTTCAAAAATTCTTCAATTCCTTCTTTTTCCCGAAAAAGCAGCGCAGGATGTTATAGAGGAAAAGGAAGAGGAGAAAGAAAAGGATGAAAATCCTGAAAAAAAGAAGCAAAAGAAGAGCCAGATTAAAAAGATTCTTGATGAAGACGGCGTAGTCGGCTTAATGCTTCTGATTTCAAATCTTCTGCAAACTGCGGGAAGTGCTTTATCAACTTTAATTAAAGGTTTGCATATTTACTCATTATATGTTAAAATGATTATTGGCGGCGGCGATGCTGCTGATATTGCCGAGAAATACGGTAATATCTGCGGATATTATTATCCGATTAAGGGCTATATTTTACATTCATTAAAAGTTGATATGTATGATGATTTTATTCAGCCCGATTTTATAGCACCGTCAAGCGAATATGAATTTCAGTTTATCGCAAGCATTAATGTTGCACTTTTACTTAAGGTTGCAATTAAAGCAGGAATAGTATTTTTGAAAAATCTTTTAAGAAATAAATAATGATAATACATAGAGAGGTATAAAGATATGAAAGAAACACCGGTAAACAGAATAATGGAAAGCACACTTGAAAAAATGCGCGAGATGGTTGATGTTTCAACTATTATCGGCGAGCCTATGACAACGGGCGACACAACACTTATTCCCGTTTCTAAGGTTTCATACGGCTTTACTTCAGGCGGAACAGACCTTCCCTCAAAGCAGGGTAACGAGCTTTTCGGCGGAGCAGGCGGTGGAGGAATTTCAATTACTCCCGTTGCTTTTATCGTTATTCAGAACGGCAAAGTAAGAATGATGCAGATTAATAACTATTCATCATCCGCAGACCGTGCTATTGCAATGATTCCCGAGCTTATTGATAAACTCGGCGAGCTCATTTCAGCAAAGAAGGATGAGCCTGCAGAGGTTAACGCAGAAGAAAAAGCAGAAGAAAAAGCTGAATAATTCTTAAATTAAAACCACTCACATAGTATTATGCGGGTGGTTTTTTGATTAGGTTATTATGTTGTTTCTTTTCAGCTGTTTTCTTATTTGTTTCTTTAATTTGTCCTGAATTTGTTTACGCAACGGATATAAACATCAGCGCCGAAAGTGCTGTTGTTATGGATGCATATTCACAAAAGATACTGTTTGAAAAGAATCCCGATATAAATAAAGCTGTTGCCTCAACAACAAAGATAATGACCTGCCTTATTGCCAGCGAAAGCAACAGACTGAGTGAAACGGTAACAATTACTGCTGAAATGCTCGATGGCTGCGAGGGCTCGCTTATTTATCTTAATGAAGGGGATAAAATAACGCTTTATGACCTTGTTTGCGGTGCAATGATTGCTTCGGGCAACGACGCGGCAAATGCTATAGCTTTCTTTATAAGCGGAAGTATAGAAGAATTTGCTAAACTTATGAACAGCAAGGTAAAGAGCCTCGGCATGAATTCAACAAAATTTGTAACACCCTCGGGGCTTGATAAAGACGGCAATCATTCAACTGCAGGTGATATGGCAATTCTTGCTTCATACGCTGTTTTTAATAAAACGCTTATGAAAATAGCTTCTATGAAATCGGCTGAAATAACGGTTAATGAAGAAAAGACAACTATTTATAATCATAATAAGCTTCTCTCATTTTCAGAAAGTTTTATCGGCTTGAAAACGGGCTATACTGAAAAAGCAGGCAGATGCCTTATAAGCGCGTATAAATATAAAAGAAACATAATAATATGTGTTACTCTTAATGCGCCCGATGATTGGGAAGACCACAAAACGCTTGTAAATTATGCAAAAAAGTGTTATAAAGATATAAGTCAAAAAGAAACACTGAAAATCAGCACGGTTGGCGCTGCTGAAAACTGTGTTGATTGTGAACTTGAATATAAGCTCAAATCGGCAGTAAATGTTAAAACATTAATATATTATTATCCCTTTGCATATGCCCCGATAAAATGCGGTGATAAGCTTGGATATGCGGAGATATATGTAAATAATACGCTAATTAAAACTGTTGATATAATTGCAAAAGAGGATGTGAAATAATGGCAAATAATGAAGTCAGGCTTCAGAAGTTTTTAGCAGAGCAGGGAGTTGCTTCAAGAAGAAAAAGTGAAGAGCTCATCAGGGCAGGCAAGGTTAAAGTTAACGGACATCCTGCTGAAATCGGGCAGAAAATTAACCCGAGAAAAGACCTTGTAACCGTTGGAAAACAGAAAATTACAAGCGTTAAAAACAGAAAAATGATATATATAATGCTTCATAAGCCAAGAGGATATGTAACAACTGTTTCCGATGAACAAAACAGGAAGACTGTTATGGATTTGGTAAGTGATATTGATGAAAGAATCTATCCCGTCGGAAGGCTTGATAAAGACAGTGAAGGTCTTTTGATATTAACTAATGACGGCTCTTTCACCAACGCTATGACGCATCCCTCACATAATTATGCCAAGATATATAGAGTAACCGTTCGTCCAAAGGTTACTGATGAAATGCTTTATAATATGCGAAACGGCATTGAAATAGACGGCAAGAAAACAGCGCCCTGCGAGATAACCGTTTTAACAAAAGAAGAAAACAGGGTAGTTCTTGAATTCATTCTTAAAGAGGGCAAAAACCGTCAGATAAGAAAAATGTGTGAATCCCAGGGACTTGAGGTTGCAAGGCTTAAAAGAACCGCAATAGGTCCTATAAAGCTCGGAATGCTGCCCCAGGGAAAATACAGAGAGCTTTCTGAGCAGGAAATTAAAAAGCTTCTTCGCTCAGCAGGCAAAAGTGAATAATCAAAGGAGAGCTTCGGCTCTCCTTTAAATTATATTTAGTGAAGAATTAAGAGTTAAAAGTGAATAGTTGAGGTTTCTCACTTCGTTCGGTCAATTAATATAATGTTTGAGGCACTCTGTGCCGAGTAACCAAAAATTTTCACTTTTCATTCTTAACTTTTAACTAAATAATTCTTGCTATTATATAAAATATTTGTTATTATTAAAATAGCGTAATTTGGATAATAGCAATTATCCTTATAAATCCTTTAAAGGAGGATAATTAATGGAAAAATCAATTTCGACTATGCGCCTTCAATCGCTTTTCGATGGCGGCGAGTTTACGCCCATTGATGCTTTTGCAAAGTCGACGGACGGTGATGCAGAGGTTGATGCAGGCTTTGGACTTATTGGCGGAAATGCCGCATATGCTTTTGCTCAGAATGCCGACGAAAACAGCGGAGCAATTACTGTTGCCGCTTGTGCAAAAATCAAAAAGGTTTATGAGCTTGCCGAAAAGACGGGATGCCCCGTAATAGGCATATATGATTCAAACGGCGTTAAGCTTACCGAAGGCTTTGAAGTGCTTTCCGCGTACGGCGATTTAGTTAAGGCTTCTTCCCGTATTTCGGGCGTTATTCCGCAGATTTCAATTATTGCAGGAGCTTGCATCGGAACATCGGCGCTTATTGCTAATATGGCTGATGTTGTTATAGCTCTTGAGGACGCAGATTTTTATTTAACAGCGCCGAGTGAGCAAACTGTTAACGATAGCAGTGAGGACGGCATTGTTGATATAATTGTTAAGGATATTGATGAAGCAGTTAATAAGGCTGCCTGTGTTCTTTCAGTGCTTCCCTCAAATAACCTTGAAATTGGCGGAATATTTGAGGCTGCGGACAGTGTTGCTGTTCCTTCCGAGGATATGGATTACACTCAGATTGCTAATGCCATTGCAGATTCAGGCTCGGTAATAGAGCTTAAAAGCAATTACGGTTGCAATGTTTTCACAGCTCTTGCAAGTGTTGGCGGTGAAGCGGTAGGAATTATATCATTTGGTGAAAAAGAGCTTTGCGTATGTTGTGCATATAAAGCTGAAGCTCTCGTTAAGCTTTGCGATGCATTCAGCATTCCTATTATAACTATTGCTAACGGCAACGGCTTTAAGCACGGTAAGGAATCGCAGGTGCTTATTTCTGCAACAAAGCTTGTAAGCGCTTATGCTTCTGCAACCTGCCCGAAAATCAGTTTGGTAACTAAAGAAGCTGTTGGCGGTGCATATATTATTCTTGCAGGCAAGGGCGCAAATGCAGATTTAACCTTTGCATGGGATAACGCGGTTATTTCTCCGCTTGAAACTGAAAGCGCAGTTGCATTCCTTTGGGGCAGCAGGCTTGCAGACGGAGAGAGCAGGGAAGAGCTTATAAAAGAATATAAGGAAACAGTGGGCTCTGCATTTACAGCTGCTGCTTGCGGCGCGGTTGATGATGTTTTCACTCCCGAAGAAACAAGAGCAAAGCTTTTTGCAGTACTCGATATGCTTGCAGGCAAAAGAGAAACAACAATTCCCAGAAAACATTCTGTTAAATAATGGAGGACAATACTATGAAAAACTACACAATTTATGTAAACGGCACACCTTATAATGTTTCAGTTGAAGAGGGCGCTTCTGCACCCGTTGCTCCCGTAGCAGCAGCTCCTGTTGCTCAGGCTGCTCCTGCACCTGCTGCAGCTCCGGCTCCTGCTCCTGCCGAAGCAACTGCACCGGCACCGACTCCTGCTCCGTCAGGCACTGCAGGAAGCGTTAAGGTTGATGCACCGATGCCCGGTACTATTCTCGATATCAAGGTTTCATCAGGCGCTTCAGTAAACAAGGGCGATGTTCTTATTGTTCTTGAAGCAATGAAGATGGAAAATGATATTGTTGCACCTCAGAACGGCACTATTGCTACTGTTAATGTTGCAAAGGGCGACAGCGTTGAAGCAGGTCAGACAATTATCACAATGAACTAAGATAGCACCGAATAAAGACGGATTATTCCGTCTTACGGAGGTAAAATAATGGCTAAAATCGCAATAACCGAAACAGTTCTGCGTGACGCTCACCAGAGCCTTCTTGCAACAAGAATGAGAACTGACGAATTTGCTGATATACTTGAAAAAATGGATAAAATCGGTTTTCATTCTCTTGAATGCTGGGGAGGAGCAACCTTTGATTCCTGCCTCAGATTTCTTGATGAAGACCCGTGGGAAAGGCTTCGCCTTATCCGTGAAAAATGCCCTAACACAAAGCTTCAGATGCTTTTCAGAGGGCAGAATATGCTTGGCTACCGTCATTATTCCGATGAGGTTGTAGATTATTTCGTTAAAAAGAGTATTGATAACGGAATTGATATTATGCGTATTTTTGATGCGCTTAATGATGTTAGAAATCTGCAGACTGCAATTAATTCGGCAAATAAATACGGCGGTCATGTTCAGGCTGCTATTTCATATACAACAGGTCCTGTTTTCGATCTTGATTACTACTGCAGCTATGCAAAGCAGCTTGAGGATGCAGGCGCTGCATCTATCTGCATTAAGGATATGGCAGGCTTGTTAACCCCTTATGGAACCTATGACCTTGTTAAAGCGCTTAAAGAAACCGTTAAAATACCCATTCAGCTTCATTCTCACTATACATCGGGCCTTGCTTCAATGGTTCACTTAAAGGGCATAGAGGCAGGCGTGGACGCTATAGATACAGCTATGTCTCCGCTTGCAATGGGAACCTCCCATCCTGCAACCGAATCCATGGTTGCTGCTCTTAAGGGAACTGAATACGACACAGGACTTGATATTAAAGCTCTCAGCGAAATAAGAGATTTCTTTGCGCCGCTTCGTCAGAAATATATTGATAGCGGACTTCTTGACCCGAAAATGCTCGGCGTTGACGCAAATACTCTGCTTTATCAGGTTCCGGGAGGAATGCTCTCAAACCTCAACAGCCAGTTAAAGCAGGCAGGTA
>SVQE01000038.1 GCA_015065505.1 Oscillospiraceae bacterium | reverse complement strand
AAGGATTTGATTCGTACATTAGCTACATACCTCCCTTACATTTCCCAAGCTTCAGGCTTCTGAGCCTCGTGCTTGTGCTGAGCGTCTTTGTAAATCTTGCATCTTGTGAGCTGCTTTCTGCCGAGTGTTGTGTCGGGAATCATACCCTTAACAGCAAGCTGCATAGCAAAATCGCTCTTTTCTTTCATAAGTGTTGAGTACTGAACCTCTTTAAGGTTACCGATGTAGCCTGTGTGGTGCTGATAGTACTTCTTTGTGAGCTTGTCGCCTGTTAATACTGCTTTATCTGTGTTGATAATGATAACGAAATCACCGCAGTCTGCGTTGGGAGCAAAGATGGGCTTATGCTTGCCTCTGAGAAGAACAGCTGCTTCAACTGCAACTCTTCCGAGAGGTTTGCCTGCTGCATCAATAACATACCACTTGCGTTCGATTTCGTCAGCTTTTGGCATAAATGTTGACATAGTCGTTTCCTCCGAATAAATAATAGTAACTTTTAAGTTGCCTGCATATAATACCAAAACCGCAAAAAAATGTCAACACCCAAATTAAAATAATTTAGGTTATCTCGCTTTTTCTCTGCTTTTATCGATTATTCATATAAAAAGCTCATTTATAATTTATGAAAAGTTTTGCTTTATGGGTTAGTTTTAATGGATTTTTAAAAAATATATGTTATAGTGTTATAGAGGTGAAATTATGAGAATTCTTTTGGCAGAGGACGAAAAAGACCTTAACGCGATTATAACAAAAAAACTGAAAAAGGACGGATACAGCGTTGATTCCTGTTATGACGGAGAAGAGGCGCTTGATTTTATCGATCTTGCAGACTATGACTGCATAATTCTTGATGTTATGATGCCGAAGGTTGACGGCTTAGAGGTTTTAAGAACAATCAGAAGGAAGAATAATCCCACACCTGTTATATTTCTTACTGCAAAAGACAGCACGAACGACAAGGTGCAGGGCTTAGATCTTGGCGCAAATGATTATGTTGTTAAACCTTTTTCGTTTGATGAGCTGATGGCAAGAATAAGAGCAAACACAAGACAAATCGGTAAAACTCAAAGCAGCATATACAAGGTGTGTGACTTAGAAATGGACACAGCGGGGCATACCGTTAAGAGAGGCGGCAGGGAAATTCCTCTTTCCGTCAAAGAATATCAGCTGCTGGAATACCTAATGAAAAACGAAGGAATTGTTCTTTCAAGAGAAACAATTGAAAATCACATCTGGAATTTCGACTATGAGGGCGGAACCAATGTTGTTGACGTTTATATCAGTTATCTGAGAAAAAAGATTGACGGGGGAGAAGATGAAAAACTTATACGAACCGTCAGAGGCGCAGGATATATTATAGGATGATTATGAAAAACACTTCGGTTAAATCAAAAATCACGGTTTGGGTTTCGGCACTAACGATTATTATTGCCGCTTTTTCGGCGTGCGCAGTTTTGCTTATCAGCAATAATGTTATTCAAAGCACAACGAAGAGAACCCTGATAAACGCGGTTGAGGGAAATATAAATGAAATAAGAATTTGCGAGGCTGAAGAGGATTTAAAACTTGATGATAAATTTGATATTTCAATAGAACATAAAGATATATTTATTGAAATAGATGATGATTTCATTAAGGAAAAAGACGGAATAACAATTTCTCTTTACGACGGCGATTCTGTTTTATACGGCGAAAGCCTTGTTGACACTGATGATTTTTCGCTTAAAGAAAAGGGAATAAGGCAGGTTAAAGGCGCTCTGGGAAAATACTATATTTATGATAAAAAACTTTCAAACGAGCACGCCGATAATCTTTGGATAAGAGGAACCGCCTCCGTTGACCTCGGAATGCAGCAAACGCTTTCAATTGTTGACGACAGTTTCTATATACTTCCCCTTCTTGTTTTAATTGCAATTCTCGGAGCCTTCGTTTTGGCAAAAAGGGCGCTTGAGCCGATAGATGAAATCAGCCTGGCGGCAGGCGAAATCAGAAAAGGGAAGGATTTAACAAAAAGAATAACGATAAAGCGAAAGGAAAAAGAGGTTTTAAGGCTTTCAAATGCGTTTAACGAAATGCTTGAAAGACTTGAAGGCGCGTTTAAAAAAGAGGCGCAGTTCACCTCGGATGTTTCCCATGAGTTGAGAACGCCGCTGAGCGTGATTCTTTCCGAATGCGAACTTATGCTTGAGGACGACGGCGATATTGAAGAATATAAAGAGGCGCTGCAGTTGATTAAGACAAAAAGCGAAAAGATGAACTCAATGATTAACAGCCTTCTTGAATATTCGAGACTTGAAGCGGGAAGCGAACACTCTAATTTTGAAAAAACGGATTTATCGCTTATTGCCGTCGGCGTGTGCGAGGAAATGAAAAAACATGGCATAAAGGGCATAACGCTTGAATATGATATTGAAAACAAGGTTTATATTGAAGCAAATCCGAGTCTTATATCTCAGTTGATAACAAATCTTATTTCAAACGCATATAAGTACGGAAAAGAAAACGGGAATATATATGTTTCTTTAAAAGAAGAAAGAGGAAAAGCTGTCTTGACGGTTAAAGATAACGGAATAGGAATATCTCAAAAGGACTCTCAAAACATTTTCAACACTTTCTACAGGGCGGACACATCACGAAGTCAGGAGGGCTTCGGGCTGGGGCTCAGTTTTGTTAAAAAGATTGCGGAACTTCACAAGGGTGATATCAGCCTGAGTAGCGAAAAAGGAGTCGGAAGCGAATTTATTTATTCTCAAAAAACATTTAAAGAAATTTGATTTTCTAATATTACTCTAATTTTTCGGTGATAAACTAACGGTGTGATGAGGCGGGGAAAAAGCCTTGTCACACAAAAAATGAAAAGGAGTAAATTATATGAAAAAGAATATTATAGCAATCATTTGCGGTGTTGTTGCAGCGGCAGTTATAATAACGGGAACGCTTATTTCAATGGGAAAAATGAACGAGAAGGAATCAATAGGCTCTTCGGCTGCTTTAACTATTGCACTAAATGACGCAGGAGTGGGCAAGGAGGAAGCAAAAAACACAAAGGCCCATTTTGAAAAGGAAGACGGAGTTTATATTTTTGATGTTGAGTTTTATGCAAACGGCAATGAATATAATTATGACATTGACGCTTCAACAGGCGAAATTCTGAAAAGAGAAGTTGATTTAAACGGCTCTGTTGAAATCAAAACCACAAAAGCGGCGCAAACCGAAACAACAACAAAGATAAGCAGCGAAAACACATCCTCGGAAACAACACAGAAAGCCGAAAAAGCCACAAAAGAATCAACAAAAGCAAACTCAAAGTCGGATTATATCGGAATTGATTCTGCAAAGAGAATTGCCCTTGAATATGTAGGCGTCAGCGAATCAGAGGTTAAATTTACAAAGGCAAAACTCGATTATGACGACGGAATTGCCGAGTATGAAGTTGAATTTGTCAGCGAAAAAACCGAATATGAATTTGAAATTAACGCAAAAACAGGAAAGATTATCGGCTTTGATAAAGAAATCAAATCGTCAACAAAAAACAAGAATTATGACGACGATGACGACGATTATGACGATTATGATGACGATGATGATTTCGAGGAATATGATGATTAATAAATAAAGTTAGCAGGGGCTGTCTCACGGAAGTGAGGCAGCCCAAATTCATAAACATATGGAATATTTATCAAACAAATAAAAATGTCAAAAAACGAGAGGCATGTTTTACACATTTTGTTAAAAAAGAGTGCAAAAGAACAAGGATATTGCTATCCCTAAGGTAGTGGTATCCTGCTTTTTTGATTTTTATGCAGCGTCGACTTTTTAAAGGGGTAGGTTTTGGTTATTTTAAAAAGCTAAGCTCCAAAAAGAAATACTATGTGCGCATTCGTGCATATAAAAAATCCGGAGGCAAAACATATTATTCCTCCTGGAGTTCTGCAAAATCAATTAAAACTAAATAACGCATAAAAATCAATCATCGGGGTCTGACCCCGATGATTGATTTTTTACTGACCACTGACCACCGGTCACTGAGCACTATTCGGTTTTTCCCATTACATCAAGCGGATTAACGGCTTTTCCGTTAAGGGTTGTTTCAAAATGCAGGTGGGTATCAAGCTTGCTTTCGGCAGGAACACTGCCGAGAGTTCCGATTTTGTTTCCGATGTCAACATAAGAGCCCTTTTTAACATTTGCGCTCTTTAAGCCGCAGTATTTTGCAACAAGTCCGCTGCCGTGGTCGATAACAACAACCATTGAATAAAGATTATCCTTATAAACATCCATAACAAGACCGTCGTTTATTGCGTTAACACTGTCGTTTTCGCTTCCTTTGAAGTCAACGGCAGGATGCGCGCGCCAGTCGTCCATTGTTTCATCAAAAACAAGCTCCTCGCTGTAGCCGTTAACAACAGCTTCGTCAAGCGGATATTTATAGTAGCTTTTATAGGGAATATTGCTTTCCTTTTGCTCCATTGTTGTGCTTTGCGTTGTTGCTTTTTCAGTTGTTTGCTTTTGCTTTTTTGTTGTTTGCGGAAGAGTTGTTTCGGTAATTGTAACCGCCTTCTGAACCTCGGTTGTAACCTCAAGCGTTGTTGCCTCGTTAACCGTGTCGTTTTTCGTTGTTGTTGAAGTTGTCGAAAAATAAACAATCAGTCCGAGGGCGATAATGCTAAGGCAAACAGCCGAAAACAGTGCCTTAATATTTTTGTTTTCTTTTTTGCTTTTTGATGATGACATAATTAACACCTCGGGTTTATTATTACCGAGGTGTTTTGATTTATTCAGTATTTGCGTTATTATTTGCTTCTTCAAGAATCTTTAATGTGTTCTGAACCGTTTCAATCGGGCTTTCGCCGAGAGTTTTAACGCTTATATACGGCTTTTTGGCGGCTGAAAAGCTTGCGCGGTTTCGCATTCTTTCATTCAGCGCAACAAGGTATTCAACCTTAACATCGCCGATGTAGAAATTAACAGCGCCTGCGCTCTGCTTGATTTCGCTTATTCCGAGCAGAAGCGCTCTGTTTCGCATAAGCGCAATTTCAACAAGCCCGTAAACGGATGCAGGCGGAACGCCGAAACGGTCGGTGAGCTCGTCGTAAACATCGTTTGCGTCGCTGTCGCTTTTAATATCCGCAATAGCCTTATACATTTCAAGGCGCGCCTGAGTTGAGGAAATATAGCTGTGCGGAATGTTTGCATCAACGGGAAGGTCGATAAGGCATTCCTTTTCCTCTTCGTTTTCGGGCTTTTCGCCCTTTTCTTCGGCAACGGCTTCTTCAAGCAGCTTTATATACATATCATAGCCAACAGCTTCCATATGTCCGTGCTGCCTTGTTCCGAGAAGCGAGCCTGCGCCCCTTATTTCAAGGTCGCGCATTGCAATTTTGAAGCCCGAGCCGAATTCGGTGTATTCCCTTATCGCTTCAAGGCGTTTTGTTGCAATCTCGGAAAGCTCTTTTCCGCGAACGAATGTGAAATATGCATATGCGTGGCGCGAGCTTCTGCCGACTCTGCCTCGAATCTGATGAAGCTGAGCAAGACCCAGCCTGTCGGAATTTTCAATAATCAGGGTGTTAACATTTGAAACATCTACGCCCGTTTCAATAATAGTTGTGCAAACAAGAATATCTATTTCGCCGTTTATCAGCTTTTCCCAGACATCGGAAAGCGCTTCCTCGCTCATAGCGCCGTGAGCAATGCCGATTCTTGCGTCGGGAATTGCTTTTTTAATCTGCAGCGCCGTGTGGTCGATTGTTTCTATATTATTATGAAGATAATAGCACTGACCGCCCCTTGAAAGCTCTCTTTCCATTGCCTCAATAAGAATGCCGAAATCATATTCAATAACATAGGTCTGAACAGGGTGGCGCTCACCGGGCGCTTCTTCAAGCACGCTCATATCGCGCACGCCGCTCATTGCCATATTAAGCGTTCTCGGAATGGGCGTTGCCGAAAGTGTTAAAACATCAACCTTCGGGAATTTTTCTTTAATTTTTTCCTTCTGTGAAACGCCGAAACGCTGTTCCTCGTCAACAACAAGCAACCCTAAATCCTCAAAGGCAACATCCTTGCTGATAAGGCGGTGTGTTCCGATAAGAAGGTCAACCTTGCCGTTTGCCGTGTCCTCAAGTATCTGCTTCTGCTTAGCAGGGGATACGAAGCGTGAAATCATTTCAACCCTTACGGGGAAGGGCTCCATTCGCTTAACGGCGGTCTGATAGTGCTGAAGCGCAAGAACCGTTGTCGGAACAAGGATTGCACATTGCTTTGAATCGCCTATGCACTTAAAGCAGGCTCTCAGCGCAACCTCTGTTTTACCGAAGCCGACATCGCCGCAAAGAAGTCTGTCCATCGGGGCGCTTTTTTCCATATCGCCCTTGATTTCATCGGAGCATCTGAGCTGGTCCTCGGTTTCCTCATATTCAAAACGCAGCTCAAAATCGCGCTGCAAATCCGTATCCTCGGAAAATGCATAGCCCTTTGTGCTCATTCTTTTTGCGTAGAGCGCAATAAGCTCCTTTGCAACATCCTTAACGCTTGAGCGAACGCGGCTTTTAATTCTTTTCCAGTCGCCAGAGCCGAGACGGTTAACCTTAACCCTGCCGTTTTCCTGAGGACCGATGTATTTTGAAACCAGATCAAGCTGCGTAACGGGAACATAAAGCGTGTCGCCCTTTGCGTAGCCGATGGTTATATAATCCTTTTTAACATCGTTTATTTCAAGCGTTTTTATGCCCTCAAATATTCCGATACCGTGAATATTGTGAACAATGAAATCGCCCTTTTCAAGCTCGTCAATGGAACGCAGAGCATCCTTTGATGAAAAGCGCTTGTGCTTTTTCTTTGACTGGTTGGCTTTTGCGTGAGTAATCAGCAGGAATTTTTCCTCGCTTAGCTGAAATCCCGAATCAAAGGTTCCGCAAAGAACATTAACCGCGCCTTTTTTCAGCTCTTTGGGTCTTTTTTCAAAGAAAATGCCGTCAAAGCCTGCTTCGGTTATATCGTATGCAAGCGCCTGACCTGCTCTTGAGGTGCCTGCCATAACCGCAATGGTGTAGCCAGATTTCAAAAGTGAAAGATAATCGTCCTTCAGCTGAGCAAAGGTGCCCGACCAGACATTTATAGTCTGCGATTTGAAGTTTGAAAGATTTCTTATCGGGGTATCAAAGCTGCCTCGTGGCAGGGAATCGAAATAAATTGCGTTGTTCTGTTCGTAAACCGCGCATAAATCATCAAAATCAAGCTGAAATTTATCAATGCCCTTGCATAAAACACCGTCGTCAAGCAGCCATTTTAGCTCCTCGTTCATCAGCTTGTTTTGCGCGTTGCATTTTTCTTTAACTCTTGCGCTTTCGCATATGAAAAGCATTCCCTCAAGATAATCAAAAAGCCCGTTTGATTCATAGGCGAGGGGAAGATATTTATCGTTGCACCTGAGGTTTATTCCCTGACCCAGCTTGTCGCAGTCGGCATAGAGCTTTTCACGCGCTTTAATTGCTTTTCCTTTCAGTGATAAAGCAAGCGTTTCAATAGCCTTTGCCTGCTTTTCCCTTGATTCAAACAAAACCTCGGTTGCAGGAATTATTTCAACCTCTTTAACAACCTCGCTTCTTCTCTGCGTTGAAACATCAAAATTTGCGATGGAATCAACCGTGTCGCCCCAGAGCTCAATTCTTACGGGGTTTGAAGCACCCGGCGGAAAAACGTCAAGCAGTCCGCCCCTGATTGCAAACTGGCTTGTTCCGTCAACCTGTTCAAAACGGGTGTAGCCTGCTTTAAGAAGGCGGTTGGCGGTTTCCTCTATATCAATAGTATCGCCTGTTTTTATTGAAAAAATTCTTTCGCGAAGCGCTTCGGGCGGCATTGTGAGCTGAATTGCAGCCGATATAGGCGCAATAACCGCTGTGTAATTACCGCTGAGAATTTTTGATAAAACGCCGAGACGAAGCTGTTCATATTCTCGGCTTATTCCCTCAACCTCGAGGAAGGTGAATTCTCGCTTTGAAAAGAGGTAAACCCCTTTCTGAAGCTGTGAAAGGTTTTCATAAAACTTAACCGCGCTTGCTTCATCGGGCGTTATGATGAATGCAGGAGTTCTTTTCTGGGCGCAGAGCGAGTGAACAATGAAAACCTTGTTTATATCGGAAAGACCTATTGCCCCAACCGGAGCATTGAGGGTATCAATGCCGCGGCTGAGGCTGATAAATTCTGTATTTTGTTCAAAGATTTTAGAAAAACAACTCATAATGTTAGTTGCGAGTGCCGAGCGCCGAGTTCCGAGTTTTCGGTTTCTCGCTGCGCTCGGTCAATTTTAGTGGCTGTATTTGTTCATCGCGCTGTCAACGCCGTTGGCAATCAGATCTTCTATTGCTGCAACGGAATCGGCGATGGCTTTTTTATATTCTTCCATCTTTTCCTTCGGAATTTCGCCGAGAACCCAGCTCACCATATCGTAATCGGCGCTCGGCTTTTTGCCAACGCCTATTTTAACTCTGGGAAATTCCTCGCTTCCGAGGCAGGAAATAATGCTTTTGATGCCGTTATGGCCGCCTGCGCTGCCTTTTCTGCGAACGCGGATTTTGCCGACATCAAGCGAAACATCATCATATATTATTATTATCTTTTCATCGGGAATATTATAATAAGATGCGGCGTCGTAAAGCGCATCGCCCGAAAGGTTCATCATGGTTTGCGGTTTCATAATAAGGCAGCGTTTTCCTGCAATGTATTCATCGGCAATAAGCGAATGAAATTTTGCTTTTTTAAACTCAAAGCCGTTGTTTTTTGCAAGCAAATCAACAGCGTGAAAGCCTGCATTATGCCTTGTGTTTGCATATTTGCTGCCCGGATTGCCGAGCCCTGCAACTATGTATTCTATTTTACCTCTTTTAAAAAACATTTTATCACCTTTGAATTGTCTGAGCATAGCGAGTAACATATTTGGCGCCCCTGCCAAGGGGAGCTGTCACGAAGTGACTGAGGGGTCGTCGCAGTGATTAAGAACGCGTTGCCAAAAGGCATTCTAAACCTCAACGACCATCCCTCCACCGCAAGCGGTCCCCCTCCCTTTGTCAAGGGAGGCAAATAGGTTTTATGATTTTAAGGGGCATATCTCCGAGATATGCCCCTTGAATTATTCTGTTTTTTCGAATTCATTGAATTCTCTTTCCTCATCGGGCTTTTCAAAGTTATACATGTTTTCGTCTTTAACATGCTTTGCGATATATTCGTCTCTGTCGAAAAGCTCGTCTGCCTTAACCTTCCAAGCCTTTGCAGCTGCAATGGTTTTATCGAAAAGGTCGTTTGCAGATTCGGGATGCTGCATCTCGGTTGAATATGCGCCCGTTTCTGCAACCATCTTGCTGATTGCGCCGGGGTTATCAAGAACGGGGCAGGGACGAAGCATATTATTTGAGAACGGCTGATTGCGTCTGTAAGCCATAAACAACGGGCTCTTAAGCGCATCAAGAACCGAACACTCTTTAATATTAACATTTGAATAGTGAACAAATGCACAGGGTTCGCAGTCGCCGTTTGAATTGATGTGGAAGTAGTGGCGTCCGCCTGCTATACAGCCCTGAACATATTCGCCGTCGTTCCAGAAATCAAGTGCGAAAATCGGCTTTGTTTCACGCCATTCACGCATTTTTTTAAACATAAGCGCTCTCTGCTCGGGGGACACCATAAGCTCTGTAACAGCGCCGTTTCCTGTTGGCATATATGTAAAGAACCAGGCAAATTTAACGCCTCTTTCAATAAGCCAGTCGATGTATTCATCAGAAGCTAAAACATCTGTGTTCTTGCTTGTGTAGCAAAGTGAAGCACCGAAGGGAACGCCTCTGTCCTTAAGTCTCTGCATAGCAGCTGTGCATCTCTTGAAGGTGCCTTCGCCTCGTCTGAAGTCGTTTTCAGCCTCGTAGCCTTCGATTGAAAAAGCGGGGAAGAAGTTGCCAACCTCTGCGATTTCGTCTGCAAAGGAATCATCAATAAGGGTTCCGTTTGTGAACGACATAAATACGCAGTCGGGATTCTCGCGGCAAAGACGCATAAGGTCTTTTCTTCTCATTGTTGGCTCACCGCCTGTGTAGAGATACATATATGTGCCGAGCTCTTTAGCTTCTTTGATAATCCTTGCTAAATCTTCATAGGAAAGCGAGCTTGAATGACCGTATTCCGCAGCCCAGCAGCCTGTGCATTTAAGATTGCAGGCAGCGGTGGGGTCCATAAGAATTGCCCACGGAACATTACAGCCGTATTTTTTAATGCTTTCCATTCTTACCTGATAGCTGTTAATTGCAACATTCATAATCGCAGGAATCATTTTGTTTAAAACATCCTCGTTTGTGTCGCAGATAACGCTCTTGGCAAAACGCATCCAGTTGTTTTCGGGGTCATCAAGCACCTGATGAAGTCCTGCATATGTTGAACGGTTAACCTTCTTAACATCTGCAGCTTCAAGAAGCGAAAGAATTTTAGGAGCATTTTTATCAAAGTCTTTTCTTGCATATTTTACCGCTTTTTTAACAGCAAAGCTTGCAGCGGCTTCTTTAATAGACATAATAGATATATCCTCTTTTCTTATTACTTATGTAATGCTTTTTAGTTGAAATATAATACCAGTGTTCAAAAAAGTCAAGCAAAGAATTGAATTTTATACAAAATTTAGAATCTGATTTGGAATTTTAAGCGATAGGTCTTATCGGTTTTGTTCATATATTTCTCGTTGCACTTTGCTCCCCATGAATCATATCCGCCGATACCCTGCTGTCTTGCGATGCAGCGAACAACGGTTTTGTTGATTTCGGGAAGGTCCTTTGCATGCCAGGTGTTTTCAAGCTCCTTGGGCAGCCAGTGAGAAGCGTTAAACTCCATAACGGGCTGAGCAACAATGCTGAAAACCTTCTTGTTTCCGATAAGGGTTGCATATCTTACACCCGTTCTGTTTGCACATTCCTGGGGCTTGAGATACGGGGTGAACATATCGCTTACGGTTGTGCTGTAAAGTCCGACCTTAGCGCCGTGGCAGCGGTCGATATAGTTTTCCTCGGGACCTCTGCCGAGATATGTAACATTTTCAAAATCGCTCGGAAGCTCAAACAGAAGTGAAACCTCGGGGATTTCGGGAAGGGAATCATCGGGCATGAACTGCATATCAATTTCAATTCCCTTTGAGGTTATGGTGTAAACAACGGTTGCCTTTGAAATCGGCTGAGTTCTTACTGCTGCGCTGCTTGTGATTATAACCTTCTTTTCATCGTCAAGCACCTTGAAGCCGTCTATGCGCCATGTGGTGTTGTTATAAATACCCGGCGTGTCGCCTGCATCTCTCCAGCATCCGAGACGGCTGCCTGCGCGGTTGCCGCGGTCGTTATCAGTAAGCGCTCTCCAGAAGTTAAGACGCATTGGCGCCTGAAGAAGCTCTTCGCCGCCAACCTTGATTGAAACGAGCTGATTTCTTTCTCTCTTTTCAAATCTTATTGCAACATCGTCGCTGATAACTCTGATATTTCCGTAGGTTTCGTTAACAAGAAGCGGCTGGTCCTCTTCAAGCTCATCATAAACATTTTCAAATTCGTTGATGATGAACTGCTCCTCGGCAACAATATGACCTTCCTCGCAGTAGGGGGTTGCAGATTTTTCTCTGAATGCAAGGTTAAGATAGCATTCGGTTGAAGCAACCTTTCCGAGCTCAAGGTCGATTGTTGTTTTTTCAAGCGGTGCAAGGTCAACCTCGGTTGTGCCTTCTCTGAATATGCCCTTATCCGAGGACTGGCACCAATAGAGCTCGTATTTATTAAGATTTGTGAAAAGGAACTTGTTTTTGATTTCAATTAATCCTTTTTCTGCGTCAATGGCAGAGAATTCAACATTCTGATAAAGCTTTTTGATTTCGGGAAGCTTCGGTGTTTCGCTTCTGTCTCCGAAAAGAAGTCCGTTGCCGCAGAAATGACCGTCGTGGGGATCTTCGTGGAAGTCGCCGCCGTATGCAAGGTATTCCTTGCCGTTTTCGTCTGTTGTTAAAATGCTCTGGTCAACCCAGTCCCAAACGAAGCCGCCCTGAAGGCAGGGATATTTTTCCCAGAGGTCGGTATATTCGTCGGTTGAACCGCAGGAATTACCCATTGCGTGAGTGTATTCGCAGAGAATAAACGGTCTTGAATCCTGCTTTGAAAGTGCGTATTCCTCGCACTGGTCGGGTCTGTAGTACATCTTGGACTGAACATCCGAAATCTCTTTTTCATCGGGAGAACGGTGGCACTCAAAGTGAACAAAACGGGTTTTATCGTTCTCCTTAAGCCATTTATACATCTTCTGCGGTGTTGCGCCGCCGAGGGATTCATTTCCCATACTCCAGCAAACAACGCAGGTGTGGTTCTTATCTCTGTGGAAAAGTGATTTAATCCTTTCCATACACGCCTTTTCCCATTCGGGGCGTGAGTTGGGAAGCTGGGGACAGCCCACTATTGTTGACCAATATGTTCCGTGGGTTTCCATATTGTTTTCATCAATTACATAGAGTCCGTATTCATCGCAGAGCTCATACCAGCGCGGTGCATTAGGATAGTGCGAGGTTCTTACGGCATTGATATTGTTTCTCTTCATAATTTCAATATCCTTGCGCATAACCTCTTCGCTTATGTATCTGCCCGTGCTGCAGTCGAACTCATGGCGGTTTGTGCCCTTGAATACAATGCGCTTGCCGTTTACGCGAATGATTCCGTCCTTGATTTCAACGGTTCTGAAGCCCTTTTTCGCAGAGATGTATTCAATCGGAACGCCGTTGTTTTTAAGGGTTAAAACAACCGTGTAAAGGTTCGGCTCTTCCGCACTCCACGGCTTAACGCTTGTAACGATGGACTTAAGCTTTGTAATATGGTCCTCGTTAACATACTGGGAATCAAGCGCAACAACAGCGCCGTCGCTGTCGATAACGCTCATATCAATGCTGAGCGCTTCGTATGCGCCATTGGTTTTAACGCTGACATCAATATATCCGTCGCGAAGTGTTGAATCGGGCTCTGCGTGAATTTCAAAGTCGCGGATATATTCTTTTTCGGTTGTGTAGATATAAACATCACGGAAGATTCCGCCGAGGCGCCACATATCCTGGCATTCAAGCCAGCTGCCTGTGCACCAGCGGTAAACCTCAACGCCGATAACGTTTGAGCCTTCAACAAGATGCTTTGTAATATCGAATTCAGCTCTGTTAAAGGTTGATTCGCTGTAGCCTATTCTCTCGCCGTTAACATAGAGATAGAAAGCTGATTCAACACCCTCAAAGCAGAGAACAACTCTTTTGGAAAGAACAGCCTGATTAATATGTATTCTCTTAAGATAGCAGCCAACGGGGTTGTGCTTTGTCGGAGCGTTGGGAGGGCAGATATCCTCGTCCGTTTCCCAGGGGTAGCGAACATTGCAGTACTGTGCCTGGTCGTAGCCCTGCATCTGCCAGGAGCAGGGAACAATAACGCTGTCCCAGTTGTGTGCATCATAAAGGGGCTGAGCGAAATCGCTCGGACGGTATGCATAGTTTTTGTAGAGCTTAAACTTCCATTTTCCGTTAAGAAGCTTGCAGCAGCCCGAAGCATATCTGTCAGCCTTTTTTGCCTGTTCAAAATTCTCATAAGGCATTAAGGTTGCGTGCTGAGGAAGCTGATTAACCTCAACAATTTCGGGGTTGCTTTGCCATTCGGTGTAGCCATCAATAAAATTTCTTTCCATAGGTATTCTCCAAGAGCAAAATTTTAATATTTATTTAAACATACTTTCGTATGCATTTATTATCTTCTGTGGTACTTGCCTTCGTGGAAGCCTTCCTGCTTTGCAACAGTTACAAAGGATTTAAGCAGAATAGTTAAATCAAGCTTAAGGCTCCAGTTATCGCAGTATATTTTGTCGAACTTAGCTTTTTTCGGGATTGAGAGGTCATCTCGTCCGTTAACCTGTGCAAGACCTGTTAATCCCGGTCTGAAACGGTATACCCCGTATTCAAGGCGCAGGCGGTGCATTCTGATTTCGCTTGAAATCAGCGGACGCGGACCCACAAAGCTCATATCGCCCTTAAGGATGTTCCAGAGCTGGGGCAGCTCGTCAAGACTTGTCTTTCTGAGAATCTTTCCTATTTTGGTGATATACTGTTCGGGGTTTTCAAGCTCACCCGTTGCACAGTTGGGAGTGAAGTTTTTCATTGTCTGGAATTTGTAAATCTTGAAAGGCTTTCCTTTTCTTCCCCTTCTCTCGTGGCTGAAGAAAATTTTGCAGTCGGGAGTGAAGAAAATGATTATGCAGATAACAAGAAACATAGGCGACAGTATAATCAATGCCGCGAAGGAAAAAATTATGTCAAAAAGCCTTTTAAACTTTGTAGGACCAAAGTATTTTTTAAAAAATTCTGCCATATTCATACCTGATTTATCACGTTATATAACTATATAAGGCGGTATAGTCGGAATGATTATACCATATAGGTGTTAAAAATGCAATTTATTTATTTTTTTTATAAAAATCAATAATTTCCTTGAATGAAAGGGATAAATATAATATAATAGTAAAGATATTATTGGCAAAAATGCGGAGATTATTTAATGAAATACATTCCAAAAAACAGCGTTTGTATTCTTCTTTGTTTCCTGCTTGCAATAAGCGTTTCGGGCTGCTCCGGCGGCACCGCAATAACCGAGAAGAACATAAACCAAACGGTTTTAGAGGTTGAAAAGGCGCTCAAAGACTTTGATGAGGAAAGCCTTAAAAAATATGTTGAGAGCGACACCCTTTCAAAAATACTGACTGTTTCCAACGGCAAAGAGCAATTTGTCAAGCTGGGGCAGGCAATCTTTGAAGAGCTTTCAATCGATGTTGAAAAGATTGATGTTGAAAATGCAACTGTTACGGTTTCGGTTATAAACCGTGATTTATATCAGCCTGCAGCTGATTTTGCCGAGGAGCTCAACAGCAATTACACACCGATTCAGCTGCTCGGAAAGCTCAAGGATGACTACTTTTTAGACACCAATCTTGCAGAGCTCACAGAGCAGATTGAAAGTGCTCCTATGCAGGAAGCTCCGCAGAGTATAACACTCACCGTTAAAAAAGGCAAGAAAAATTTAATACTTTGTTTCGACGAGGATGCAGAAAATGCAGTTTCGGGCGGTGCGCTGGGTGCAATAATGAAGACTTTTTCGGCTTCGCTATAGCATAATAAATAATATATAAAATAAATTGACAACATAAATAAACTATGCTATTATGAACAAGCGCGAAAATTTCCTAATATATATGAGGTGAAAATAAATGGCAAATAAATTTGTAAATGCCCTTTTCGGAGACTACTCCAAAAAAGAGGTAAAAAAGCTTAAGAAAACAGTTGAAAAAATCAACTCTCTTGCTGATAAATACGGCGATATGGACGATAAGGAGCTTGCTTCCCAGACTCAGCTTCTTAAAGACAGACTTGCTGACGGCGAAACACTCGACGATATTCTTCCCGATGCATTTGCGGTTTGCCGTGAAGCAGCGGACAGAGTTATCGGACTTCGTCATTTCGATGTTCAGCTTATCGGCGGTATCGTTCTTCATCAGGGCAGAATCGCCGAGATGAAAACCGGTGAAGGTAAAACTCTTGTTGCAACCCTTCCCGCATACTTAAATGCATTAACAGGCGACGGTGTTCACATCGTAACCGTTAACGACTATCTTGCAAAGCGTGACTCCGAGTGGATGGGTAAGGTTTATCGTTTCCTCGGCTTAAGCGTTGGTCTTATCATTCACGAAAAGAGCAATGCAGAGCGCCAGGAAGCATATAACTGCGATATCACATACGGAACAAACAACGAGATGGGCTTCGACTATCTTCGTGATAATATGGTTCAGTATAAAGAGCAGAAGGTTCAGAGAGGCCACATCTTCGCAATCGTCGACGAGGTTGACTCAATCCTTATCGATGAGGCAAGAACTCCCCTTATCATCAGCGGCAAGGGCGACCAGTCAACAGACCTTTACCGTCAGGCAAATGTTTTTGCAAAGCAGTTAAAGATGGTTAAGGTTGCAAAGACCGACGATAAAGAGGATACAGAAGCAAACTACGAAGGCGACTACGTAGTAGACGAAAAGGCTAAAACAGCAACCCTTCTTAAGAGCGGTGTTGAAAAAGCAGAAGTTTTCTTTGCTGTTGATAACCTTATGGATATTGAAAACACAACTCTTCGTCACCACATCGACCAGGCTATCAAGGCTCACGGTGTTATGACAAGGGATATCGACTATGTTGTTAAAGACGGTCAGGTTAAAATCGTTGACGAGTTCACCGGCCGTATTATGGAAGGAAGAAGATATAACGAGGGTCTTCATCAGGCTCTTGAAGCAAAGGAAAATGTTAAGGTTGAGCACGAGAGCAAAACTCTTGCAACCATCACCTTCCAGAACTACTTCCGTCTTTATAAGAAGCTTTCAGGTATGACGGGTACTGCTGCAACAGAAGCACCCGAATTCGACGAAATCTATAAGCTTGATGTTGTTGAAATTCCGACAAACAAGCCGATGATTCGTGACGACAAACCGGATGTTATTTTCCAGACAGAGGCAGGAAAGTATCATAATGTTATAGAGCAGATTAAGGAATGCCACGAAAAAGGACAGCCCGTTCTTGTTGGTACAATCAGCATTGAAAAGAGTGAACATCTCTCAAAGCTTCTTAAGAAAGAGAAGATTGAGCACAATGTTCTTAATGCTAAGAACCACGAGAAGGAAGCAGAGATTATCGCTCAGGCTGGTAAATACGGCTCAGTTACCATCGCAACAAACATGGCAGGCCGTGGTACCGATATTATGCTCGGCGGTAACGCAGAGTTCCTTGCAAAAGCTCAGATGAAGAAAATGAAGTTCACCAATGCGCTTATTGCAGAGGCAACGGGCTTCGGTGAAACAGACGATGAAGAAATCCTCAATGCAAGAAAAACATTTATCGAGCTTGAGGCACAGTATAAAGAGGAAATCAAGGAAGAGGCAGACAAGGTTCGCGATGCAGGCGGTCTCTTCATCCTCGGCACAGAGCGTCACGACGCACGCCGTATCGACAACCAGTTAAGAGGTCGTTCGGGACGTCAGGGCGACCCGGGTGCAAGTCAGTTCTATCTCTCATGTGAAGACGATTTAATGCGTTTATTCGGCGGAGACAGAATGCAGGCAATGATGGCAAAGCTCACTGATGATGAGAATATGCCCATCGAGTCAAAGTTCATCTCAAGAACTGTTGAATCTTCACAGAAGAAGGTTGAAGGCAGAAACTTCGGTACCAGAAAGAATACCCTTCAGTACGACGATGTTATGAACCGTCAGAGAGAGCTTATCTACAATCAGAGAGACCAGGTTCTTGACGGACTTGATTTAACCGAAACAATCCTTAAGATGCTCGACCAGAACATTCAGGAGAATGTTGAAAACTACTTCTCGGGCGATAATAAGGAAGACTGGAACGTTGAAGGTCTTAAAGAGAAGTATAAGAGCTGGTTAATCTGCACAGATGATGATTTCAACGAGCTTGATGAGCTCACTGTTGCAGACACAGTTGAAACACTTCAGGCAAGGGGCAGAAAGCGTCTTGAAGAGAAGAGAGCAATCCTCGGCGACGATATGTTCGGCGAATTCGAGAGAATGATTCTTCTCAGAAATGTTGATACCTACTGGATGGACCACATCGACGCTATGGAAGAGCTCAAGAAGGGTATCCACCTCAGAGCATATGCTCAGAGAGACCCGGTTGTTGCATACCGCGAGGAATCCTACGATATGTTTGCTGAAATGACAGCAGCTATCCGCGAGGATACAGCAAAGATGATGCTCACTCTTATGCCTCGTCATAAGGCTGATGTTCAGAGAAGAGCTGTTGCAAGAGTTACTGCAACATCTTCAAGCGAAACCGATTCAAATGCTAAGCAGGTAACAATCCGCAAGGAAAAGAAAATCGGTCCTAATGATCCGTGTCCGTGCGGAAGCGGTAAGAAGTATAAGAAGTGCCACGGTATTCCCGGTCACGAAATTCCGCTTGATGAGGAAGCTGAATAATTCGGCAGCGCGGATATATAATGTATATATATAATATATATTAAAATAAAACAGGAACTTCCTTTAAAAGTTCCTGTTTTTTGTTGACAAACAGATATCAAGGTGATATAATCGCTTTAATGCTTAAAAGCTTTAAAGCGTGAAACGAGGTAGAATATGTCAGGAAGAAAAGGTAATTTAATGTCCGTCAGAGACGATATCAAGGTTGTTGATGCAACAATCCGTGACGGCGGACTCTGCAATAATTTTGAATTTTCGGATGAATTTGTGCGCGAGCTCTATAAAACCAACATCAGAAGCGGTGTTGATTATATGGAATTCGGCTATAAGGCAAGCAAAACAATGTTCGACCCCGAAAAGCACGGCAAATGGAAGTTCTGCGATGAAGGGGATTTGCGTGCAATAGTAGGCGAAAACATTTCGGATATGAAAATTGCGGTTATGGCTGATGTCGGCAGATGCGATTATAAAACCGATTTCCTTCCGAAAGAGGAAAGCGTTATCGATTTAGTTCGTGTTGCCTGCTATATTCATCAGATTCCTGCGGCAATCGAAATGGTTGAGCATTTTCACAGCTTAGGATATGAAACAAGCTGCAACATTATGGCAATTTCGCAGGCAAGCTGGGAACAGGTCGAGGAAGCGCTTGAAATGCTTGCTGCATCAAGCGTTGATGTTATCTATCTTGTGGATAGCTATGGTTCTCTCTATCCCGAAAATGCGGGCGAGCTTGCAAAGAAATATTATGCTTTTGCTGAAAAAGCCAATAAAAAGGTTGGCTTCCACGCTCATAACAACCAGAATCTTGCTTTTGCAAACACAATCGAAATGCTCTCCTACGGTATTTCATATCTTGATGCAACCGCAATGGGTATGGGACGGGGAGCAGGCAACTGCCAGATGGAGCTGCTGCTCGGTTTTTTGAGAAATCCGAAATACAATCTTTACGGCATACTCAGTTTCATTGAAAAATATATGATTCCTCTCAAGGAAAGCGGAATCACCTGGGGCTTTGATTTGCAGTATATGTTCACAGGTCAGCTCAACCGCCATCCGAGAGCCGCAATGGCGTTCACCGATGAAAAAAGAAGCGACTATTGTGAGTTTTATAAATCACTTCTTGATAATTTCTAAAAACTAAAAGCACTATGCAACTGCATAGTGCTTTATATATGTTTAAAATAATATAGCAAAAACAGGATTGATTAATTCTTCAACCAAACCTGTTTAGAATTCCCAATCGTATTCGTCTCCGCTGCCAAGGTCGTCGCTTGTTGTTATTGCAGAGGTAATTGTATACTGGGTTATTTCAATTTCGGCTTCAATAAACTTCTTTTTCACACGCTTCCCCTTCTCTGAGTTCGATTTTTGCTACCTTTGCACATACATTATATATGATTAATTTCTAAATGTCAAATGATTTTGTTGAATTTATAAAAATTTTATTATATAATAATTATGGAAACATAATTTTAATTATTGAAAGGGGATAAATTATGGGACTTTTAAAAGCTGCAGCAGGTGCATTCGGCGGAACAATGGCTGATCAGTGGAAGGAATTCTTCTACTGCGATTCTCTTGACAAGGATGTGCTTGTTGTAAAAGGTCAGAAGCAAACTTCATCGCGTTCTTCAAACACAAGGGGTAATGATAACATTATCTCAAACGGTTCGGGTATTGCAGTTGCAGACGGACAGTGTATGATGATTGTTGAGCAGGGAAAAATTGTTGAGGTTTGTTCGGAACCCGGTGAATATACATACGATACTTCAACTGAGCCGAGCCTCTTTACGGGAAATCTCGGAACAGCGATTAAAGAAACCTTCAAAACAATGGGCAAGCGTTTCACACTTGGCGGCGACACGGGCAAGGACCAGAGAGTTTATTATTTCAACACAAAAGAGCTTGTTGAAAACAAATTCGGAACTCCGAATCCGATTCCGTTCAGAGTTGTTGATTCGAAAATCGGTCTTGATATCGATGTTTCGGTTCGCTGCAGCGGCGTTTATTCTTATAAAATCGCAAATCCGCTTCTTTTCTACACAAATGTTTGCGGAAATGTTGAGGATGAATACAGAAGAGAAACTCTTGATGTTCAGCTGAAAACCGAGTTCATCAGCGCGCTTCAGCCTGCTTTCGGCAAGCTTTCAGACCTTGAAATGCGCCCGAATCAGATTCCGACGCACACAACCGAGCTTGAAGCAGCAATGAACGAAGCTTTAACCGCAAAATGGGGTGAGCTCAGAGGACTTGAGGTTGTTTCCATTGCAATGAACCCGATAACTCTTCCCGAAGAGGATCAGGAGCTTATCAAGCAGTTCCAGAAGGGTGCGGCTATGCGCGACCCGAATATGGCTGCTGCTCAGATTGCAAGCGCTACTACGGACGCTATGCGTACTGCCGCAGGCAATGAAGGCGGTGCTATGAACGGCTTTGTCGGAATGGGAATGGCAATGAATGCAGGCGGCTCACAGACTGCAAACCTTTTTGCAATGGGTCAGCAGCAACAGCAGCAGGCAGCTCCTCAGCCCGCAGCAAATGCATGGAGATGCCAGTGCGGCGCTGAAAACAGCGGAAACTTCTGCACAAACTGCGGAAGCCCGAGACCGCAGAGCAACAGATGGTTCTGTTCTGAATGCGGAACTGAAAACAAAGGCAATTTCTGCACAAATTGCGGAAAGCCGAGACAATAATATTCAGTAATGTTCAATTGGAGCTTCTCCAATTGAACATTTTTGAAAAGAGGGAAAGAAATGTCCGAATTATTTGAATATAAATGTCCTAATTGCGGCGGCGCGATTGAATTCGATTCTTCCTTACAGAAGATGAAGTGTCCCTATTGCGACAGTGAATTTGATGTTGAAGCGTTGAAAAATATGGATGCCTGCCTCAGTGAACAGCAACCCGACGCATTTGTTTGGGAAAATGCTCAGGGCAAGCAGTGGGACGAGGGCGAAGAGGCGAGAATGAGCATTTTCGTCTGCACCTCCTGCGGCGGTGAAATTGTATGCGATGAAACCACCGCGGCAACTTCCTGCCCATATTGTAATAACCCCGTTGTTATGGCAGGAAGACTTTCGGGAACACTTAAGCCCGATTTTGTTATTCCGTTTAAGCTTAACAAAGAGCAGGCAAAGGCTGCGCTTAAAGCCTATGTCGGCAAAAAGAAGTTTGCGCCGAAGCTGTTCGGAAGCTCAAACAAGCTCGAGGAAATAAAGGGAATCTATGTTCCGTTCTGGCTCTTTGATTCAGACGCCGACGCGGCTGTTTCATACAGGGCAACAAGAACAACAACATGGTCTGATAAGGATTACAGATATACCAAAACCGATCATTTTGATGTTTTCAGACGCGGAAATATGAGCTTTATGAATATTCCCGTTGACGGCTCATCAAAGATGGCGGATGATTTAATGGAATCAATCGAGCCCTTCAATTTTGGCGAGGCGGTTGATTTTCAGACGGCGTATCTTTCGGGTTATCTTGCCGATAAATACGATGTTGGTATGGAAGCGAGCATAGGCAGAGCTAATCAGAGAATTAAATCAAGCTGTGAGGAAACCCTCAGAACCACCGTTCACGGCTACGAAACCGTTAATGTTAACAACAGCTCTGTTCAGATTTCAAACGGCTCGGCGAAATACGCGCTTTATCCCGTTTGGCTGATGAACACCAGATATAAAAACGAATTACTCACCTTTGCTCTTAACGGTCAGAGCGGTAAAATTGTTGGCAATATACCCGTAAGCGTACCCAAGCTTGCAGCTCTCTTTGCAGGAATAACCGTTGTTGCAACTCCGTTAATCTTTGTTATCGGACACTTTTTGGGCTTGATATAAGGGGGTGGCGAAATGAAAAAGATATTAATTACAGTTATATTTTCACTTGCGCTGCTTCTCATTCTTCCGATAAGCGCCTTTGCCGATACGGGTAAATATGTTGTTGATAACGGCAATCTTCTTGATACTGCTGAAGAAACAGCGCTTGAAGAAAAGCTTGAAGCAATTTCAAATAAGTATGATTTTGATGTTGTTGCATTAACGGTGTCTGCCGATGTTATAACAAGTGAAAGTAATGCCGAAGCATATGCAGACGATTATTATGATTATAACGATTATAAAAACGACGGCTGCCTGCTTCTTATAAGCGAGGACCATTATTGGCATATTTCAACAAAGGGTTACGGAATAACCGCAATAACCGATTACGGAATTGATGTTCTGAGTGAGGATGTTGTTTATCCGTATTTCGGAAATGAGGACTGGAATGGCGGATTCAATGCATATGCTGATTTGATTGATTCATTTGTCAGCCAGGCAAAAAGCGGCGAGCCCTATGATGTTGATAATACATATACCAACGAAAGCGGATATACCTATAGCTTTGATACAAGCGATGAAGATGACGACGATGTTACAGTTGGTTCATTTATAATATCGTTTATTGTTGCTATTATTATTGCAGCTGTTATTACGGGAATGGTTAAATCGGGATATAAGCCCGTTCGCTTCAAGGCAAGCGCAGCTGATTATCTTGTTGACGGAAGTCTGCATATAACAGGTGAATACGACCGTTTTCTTTACAGCAATGTAACAAAAACAAAAATTGAAAGAAGCAGCTCCTCCTCGGGAGGAAGTTCAACACACACCTCTTCGTCAGGCTCAAGCCACGGCGGAGGCGGAGGAAGATTCTAGCTGCGAGTTGCGAGAGTCAAGTTCCAAGTTCAGGTTAGGCATTAGGGATTCGAACCCAGTAAGCCTTAAATTGCATATTTCACGCCCCTTTTTCCGCTTTTTGTCTTACCA
>SVQE01000037.1 GCA_015065505.1 Oscillospiraceae bacterium | reverse complement strand
GTCTGCACACAGCTTAATGAAATACTTGAAGGCACCCAAAGTGAACGATATTCCTACGAAAACTATATAAATTCGGAAAAGGAATATCTTGAAAGCAAAAGATATGCGCGCGACAGGCAGTTTTTCCTTGACGCTTTTCAGCAGTGCGGACAGCCCGTTATGCTTTCGGATAAATACAGCACCGATTACAGCGTTGAAAAGCTGCACAAAACCCTGCCAAAGCAAACATACAGCGCTCTTCGCGATTATGCAGATAAAACGGAATTATCCGAATTTGTCAGCCTTTTCGGCGCGTTTTCAGCAGTTTACGGAAAGCTTAATAACTGTGCAGAATCCTTCTTCCTCGGAATGCCTGTTCTTAACCGTTTTTCAAAAAAGGATATGAACACTGTTGGTATTTTTATGAATACCGTTCCTGTTCCCGTCAGCTTCGACTATGAAAAATCCTTAAACGAAAACCTCGCTCAGATTGATGATACAGTTTTTAAGGTGTTTAAACACCAGAAGTTCAATTATAACGATACTCTTAATGCAATAAACGATGAATACGGCTATAACGGAAAGCTTTTTGATTGCATTGTAAACTATCAGCCCGACGAGATTTTAGCAGAGCAGACAATGAGGTCAACAGATTATTCCCATGTTTTGCAGTCGGAAAATCTTCATCTGTTTATTCATAACAGAAACCAGGAAGAAAAGCTTACCCTTGAATATGACTACAGAAGCGATGTTTTTTCAGCAGAAGAAATAGAGCGTTTTCACAATATGTTTATGCGTGCTTTAAATCTTCTTCTGACGGATGACAGGCAGGCTTTAAAGGATATTTCACTTCTTGATGAAGAGGAAGAAAAGCTTCTTGAATCATTCAATAACACCGCAGCTCCATACGATAAAACAATCAGCGTTTATGATTTGTTTGCTCAGCAGGCAGAAAAAACGCCGAATAAAACAGCTCTTTTGGCTGCAGACCGTACGCTGAACTTCGAGCAGCTGAAAAATGAGGCTTCACGCCTTGCCGGAGGTCTTATTGAAAAAGGTATCAAAAAGGGCGATATTGTTGCATTCTGTCTGCCTCGCGACAGCAGATTGTTTTGCACCATGCTTGGAATTCTGCAGAGCGGCGCTGCCTATCTTCCACTTGACCCCTCACAGCCTGAGGAGAGAATTGAGTATATTATTAACGACAGCGGCGCAAAGCTGTGTATAACTGAAGATAACTATGCTTCGCTTATCAGCGCAGAAGCATTGAATACACCTGTATCCGTAAGCGGTGAGGATTTATGCTATTGTATCTACACCTCTGGCAGTACCGGAATGCCCAAAGGCACACTGCTTACTCATAGGAATGTGGTAAACTATGTTGGCAATGGCGAGCACCATATCAGCAAAATCATAGGGGATGAATGGAAAAGTATTCTTTCTGTTACCTCTGTTGGCTTTGATATTTTCGTCACAGAAAGTCTTTTGCCGCTTGCAAACGGAAAAAGCATTGTTCTTGCTGATGAGATGCAGTCAAAGTTCGGCGCTCAGCTACAGGAAATACTGAAAAAGCATAGAGTTGATGTTTTGCAGACAACGCCGTCAAAGATGCAGGTGTTCCTGCAGAATATGGAGGATAAAAGCGCTCTTGAAGCATTAAAAAGCATTGTCCTCGGCGGAGAAACTCTGAATAAAAACCTTGTTTCTCAATTAAAGGCGTTAACGCAGACAAAAATTTTCAATGTCTACGGTCCGACAGAAACAACCGTGTGGGTAACCTGCGGTGAAGTTGACAGCGAGAAAGATATTACTATCGGCAAACCGATAGCAAACACACAGATATACATAGTAGATAAATATATGAAGCCCGTTCCGATAGGGGTAACGGGTGAGCTTTGCATTGCAGGCGATAATGTTGGTAAGGGCTATCTTAACAGAACTGAACTGACAAAAGAGAAGTTCATAGATAATCCCTTCGGTGAAGGCAAGCTGTATAAAACGGGCGACCTTGCATATTGGAAAGAGGACGGAAATATTGCTTTCGTCGGAAGAAATGACTTCCAGGTTAAAATCAACGGTCAGCGCGTTGAGCTTGGCGAAATTGAAGCAGCGCTTACAGCAATAGATGGAATAGAAAGTGCGGCGGTAATTGTTCGTAATGAGGATGACCGTCAGCTTCTTTGCGCTTTCTACACAGGAAGAGAAACAACAGCATCAGAACTGCGAAATCTGCTTAGCAAAACCCTGCCGAGATATATGGTTCCCCAGGCGTTTATGCGCCTTGAAGAAATGCCGCTTAACACAAGCGGAAAAACCGATAAAAAAGCATTCAAAGAGCAGAAGGTTACATACGCAGCAAAGGAATACCTTGCACCCGAAACGGAAGAAGAAAAACTGCTTGTTTCAACAGCAAAACAGGTGCTCAAAGCAGAAAAAATCGGAATGCTTGATAATTTCTTCGACCTCGGCGGTGATTCGCTTAAAAGTATCGCGTGGATATCACTTCTTGAAAAGCAGGGCTACACATTATCCCCAAATGATATATTCTCGGCTGCGGATATGGCAGAGCTTGCAGAAAAACTGCGCAAAACAGAAGCGGAAGATAATACCGAGCTTGATTATCCTGCTGAGCTTCCGTTAACCTCGGCGCAGAAAGAAATATACACAGCGCAGTCGGTTGCACCCGATAAGCCTGTTTACAATATTCCGTATATTATCAAAGTCAATTCTCTTGATGTTGATAAGCTGCAGAATGCAGTTAACAAAATGCTTGAACGCCACGAAATTCTTCGTATGCGTTTTGAAAAGAAAAACGGAGAAACAGTTCAGATAATTGATGATAATGCAAGGTGCATTGTTGAAAGCATAGAAGGGGAAATAACGGATTTCATCCGTCCGTTTGAGCTTTCAAAAGCACCGCTTATCCGCGTTGGATATAAGGACAATACTGTAATATTTGATTTGCATCATATTGTTGCAGACGGTTCATCAATGCCCGTCTTTTTCAAAGAGCTGAATGAATACTATATGGGCAGGGAAGTAAAGGATAGCTTTGTTCCGTATAAGTATTTTGCAGTAACAGAAAAGGAATCATCAAAGGATATTGAATATTGGAATAATCAGTTTGCCGATGAAGTGCCTGCGCTAAATCTGCGATATGATTTGCCGCGCCCTGCAGTAAGAACCTATGAGGGTAAAACGCTGTATAAACAGCTTGAAAAAGCAGAGGATGCAAAGGTAATGCAGTTCTGCAAGGAGCAGAATATAACACCCTTTGTGTTCTATTACGGCGCTTTTCAGATATTAATGCATAAGCTGAGTTCCCAAGAGGATATAGTGGTCGGAACGCCGATGAGTTCAAGAACTGCGAAAAACCTCGGAACAATCGGTATGTTTGTTCACACACTTCCGCTCAGATGCAAACCCGAAGGCACAAAAACAGTTAAAGAATTTTTAAACGAAGTACGCGAGCTCTCTCTTGAAGCATCACAGCACACGGCAGTTTCACCGTCGGATATAGCTCAAAGCAAAGGAAAAGCATCGCTTTTTGATGTTATGTTCACATATCAGACGGAAGAAATGACAGCGCTCACCTTCGGCGATGAAGTTGCAGAAATTGAAGCAACACCAATAGCAACCTCTAAATTTGATATTGATTTTGCATTATTCCCGAGAAAAGAGGGCAATATTCTTTCTGCAATATGCAATACATCCCTGTTCCGCGAAAAAGCTATGGAGCAGATGATGACTGCTTATGAAAGGATTCTTTCTCAGGCATTGATTGCAGATAAAAAGCTCAGCGATATATTTATTCCCGATAAGCTGATAAAAGATATTATTCCAGCTCCTGCAGGAAATAAAATAAACCGTGCAGCCCTTGAACAGCAGCCTATTACATACGCAGCAAAGGAATATCTTGCACCCGAAACGGAAGAAGAAAAACTGCTTGTTTCAACAGCAAAACAGGTACTCAAAGCAGAGAAAATCGGAATGCTTGATAATTTCTTCGACCTCGGCGGTGATTCGCTTAAAAGTATTGCGTGGATATCACTTCTTGAAAAGCAGGGCTACACATTATCCCCAAATGATATATTCTCGGCTGCGGATATGGCAGAGCTTGCAGAAAAACTGCGCAAAACAGAAGCGGAAGATAATACCGAGCTTGATTATCCTGCTGAGCTTCCGTTAACCTCGGCGCAGAAAGAAATATACACAGCGCAGTCGGTTGCACCCGATAAGCCTGTTTACAATATTCCGTATATTATCAAAGTCAATTCTCTTGATGTTGATAAGCTGCAGAATGCAGTTAACAAAATGCTTGAACGCCACGAAATTCTTCGTATGCGTTTTGAAAAGAAAAACGGAGAAACAGTTCAGATAATTGATGATAATGCAAGGTGCATTGTTGAAAGCATAGAAGGGGAAATAACGGATTTCATCCGTCCGTTTGAGCTTTCAAAAGCACCGCTTATCCGCGTTGGATATAAGGACAATACTGTAATATTTGATTTGCATCATATTGTTGCAGACGGTTCATCAATGCCCGTCTTTTTCAAAGAGCTGAATGAATACTATATGGGCAGGGAAGTAAAGGATAGCTTTGTTCCGTATAAGTATTTTGCAGTAACAGAAAAGGAATCATCAAAGGATATTGAATATTGGAATAATCAGTTTGCCGATGAAGTGCCTGCGCTAAATCTGCGATATGATTTGCCGCGCCCTGCAGTAAGAACCTATGAGGGTAAAACGCTGTATAAACAGCTTGAAAAAGCAGAGGATGCAAAGGTAATGCAGTTCTGCAAGGAGCAGAATATAACACCCTTTGTGTTCTATTACGGCGCTTTTCAGATATTAATGCATAAGCTGAGTTCCCAAGAGGATATAGTGGTCGGAACGCCGATGAGTTCAAGAACTGCGAAAAACCTCGGAACAATCGGTATGTTTGTTCACACACTTCCGCTCAGATGCAAACCCGAAGGCACAAAAACAGTTAAAGAATTTTTAAACGAAGTACGCGAGCTCTCTCTTGAAGCATCACAGCACACGGCAGTTTCACCGTCGGATATAGCTCAAAGCAAAGGAAAAGCATCGCTTTTTGATGTTATGTTCACATATCAGACGGAAGAAATGACAGCGCTCACCTTCGGCGATGAAGCGGCTGAAATTGAAGCAACACCGCTTGTAACTTCAAAATACGATTTTGATTTTTCAATTTATCCGCGAAAAGACGGCAATGTGCTTTCCGCAACATACAATATTTCTTTGTTTAATGAAAGAACTATTGAACAGCTGATGAAAGCATACAAAACAGTGCTTGCAGAGCTGTTGAATGCGAATAAAAAGTTTTGCAATATTTCAATCATTGATGAAGAGGAAGAAAAGCTTCTTAAGTTATTCAACAACACCGCAGTTACATACGACAAAACAAAGAGTGTTTATGACTTGTTTGAAGAACAGGCAAAGAACAACACTCAGGCATATATAGAAGATAACCAAAAGAAATACACCCTTGCCGAGCTTGAAGGCGCAGCATCAAAGGTTGATGCATATATCAGAAAAGAAGCCGGTAATGAAAAGCAGGTAATAGGTGTAATCTGTGAGCGTTCATTTGATGAGCTCGCAGCAATATTCGGAATTATCCGCGGCGGAAATGCGTATATGCCGATTTCACCAGATTATCCGAAGGAACGAATTGAAACAATGCTCAAAACAAGCGGATGCAGGCTTGTTATTGCACAAAAGAAATACTGCCATTTAGCAGAGAACGCATATGCAGTTGAGAATATTCTTGCATTGCAAAATGCTGATATTCCCGAGCCTGCAGCAAAGGCAGAGGATACGCTTTATGTAATATATACCTCTGGTTCAACGGGAACACCCAAGGGAGCAATGGTTTCAAACCGTTCGGCAATTAACCGTATTGGCTGGATGGCAGAAAAATACTTTGATTCTTCAAGCGTTGTAATGCTTAAAACACCGTATACCTTTGATGTATCCGCATGGGAAATCTTAGGCTTTGCAATGTACGGCTTCTCTCTGTATATTCTTCCTCCCGATATGCACTACAGCCAGAAGGAAGTTTTAAATCATATTGAAAAGGGAAGGGTAACAGACCTTCACTTTGTACCGACAGTATTTGAGCAGTTTGTTTCAGTGCTTAAAAACACGCCCGATGCCAAGCAGAAGCTTTCTTCGCTTAAAAATGTTATTCTTTCAGGTGAAAGTCTGCCTGCAAAGGCTGTTAACGAGTTAAGCGCGGTTTGCAGCGGAAGAATAAAGGTGCATAATCTGTACGGACCTGCAGAATGTGCAATAGATGTAACATCATATGATTGCAAAGAAAAAGAAGCAGACCCGATACCGATAGGCAAACCGATAGCCAACACACAGATATACATAGTTGATAAATATATGAAGCCTGTTCTGATAGGGGTAACGGGAGAACTCTGCATTGCAGGCGATAATGTAGGACAAGGTTATCTTAACAGACCTGAACTCACAACAGAGAAGTTCATAGATAATCCCTTCGGTGAAGGCAAGCTGTATAAAACAGGCGACCTTGCATATTGGAAAGAGGACGGAAATATTGTTTTCGTCGGAAGAAACGATTTTCAGGTTAAAATCAACGGTCAGCGAGTTGAGCTTGGCGAAATAGAAGCAGCGCTGACAGCAATGGAGGGAATAGAAAGTGCGGCGGTAATCGTTAAAAACGATGAAACGGGTGCACAGCTTCTTTCTGCGTGCTATACAGGAAAAGAAACATCAGCCTCAGAACTGCGAAATCTGCTTAGTAAAACCCTGCCAAGATATATGATTCCTCAGGCGTTTACATATCTTGAAGAAATGCCGCTTAACGCAAGCGGAAAGACGGACAGAAAAGCGCTTGAGCAGAAGCCCGTTAAACTTGATGCGGTTGTTTACGAAGCACCTAAAACCGAAACAGAAGCAGAAATATGCAGAATTTTTTGTGAAATTCTCAATGTAGAGCGATTCGGACGAAATGATAACTTCTATGATTTTGGCGGAACAAGCTTGCAAATAGTTAAGATGTTATCGCTGCCGCCGCTTGACGGGCTTTCACCGTCTGATTTTCTGGCAGACCCCACGCCTGCCGCTTTGGCGAAAAAACTTGACGGCTTAAATAAAAAAGAATATACTTATGTTGCTGAGCTTTATAAGTCTCAAAACGCGAAAAAGGCAGTGGTTTTATTCCCGTTTGCAGGCGGAGATGCTTCGGCATATACGGCATTGGTAGCAAAAGCCCGTGAAGAAAAAAGCGAAATTGCGCTATATTTCGTTGATTGGTTTAACGATAACGAAATCGAAAAAATCACGGAAGAAATCAGAAGTCTCTCTGAAAAAATGACGGTTTGCTTTTATTCTCACTGTGCAGGCTGCGCACTTGCCATGAAGCTGCTTGACAGGCTGAATGAAAACAATAACTGCATTAAACGCTATATTGCGGGTGCAAATATTCCGCCTCGAAAAATGCTTTCCGGATTTAACATCTGGAAGCATATGACTAACGACAGAGTTATGCGAACACTTAAGAAGGCAGGTCTTCCTTCTGAGGCAGGTGAAAACGGCGTCTTGCCGTTTAATCCTGAGAGCTTCCGTCGGCACACAATAATCTGCAGTAATTATTTCCGCAAGAAAACTGCGAAAACCAATGTTGCACTTACGGCAGTTATCAGCAAAAACGACCCGTTAACGAAAAATTATGCCGATGCAAAAGCACTTTGGCAGAAATATGTTAAAACTGTTGATGAGGTTGTGCTGATTGACACACCATCACATTATTTTCAAAACACAGACGCAGAATTGCTGCTGAGTCTTTTTGAAAAAACTATATAAATTGGAGGATTTTTTATGATTCAGGAAATTGTTTTATTTGGTAAAACCATAGATAGGTTTTCTTTGTATCCCATGATAAATAATATTGGTCATATATTTATGTTTCTTTGGCTTATTATCAATATTAAGGAATACAATAGTTTTTCTGTATTACCAAATCTTGCAAGTGCAAAAATCAAAAATCAGTGCAGCGGTCGCGTTGCATCTTGGGCTATAGCTTTTGTTGAACTCCTTTTAATGTTTGCAGTAATGCTTGTTAGCGCAAAACCGATTGCAAACGGCATTTCAGTTGTTTTTTTAGGTGCAGAAAGCGATAACTATTTTTATAATATTTTCGCATTACCGCTTATTCTTATGCTTATTGCAATAATTTTTCAGTTTTCACCGCTTAGATTCACTGATTTTGTTGCGCCTGCAAACGCTTTGGTTTTGATATTCTATAAGATTGCTTGTTATTGCTTTGGCTGCTGCTTCGGCGTTGAAACCGAAAAATTCGGTATGTATAATGCATGCACTGAGCGTGTTGAATTCCCCGTTCAATTAGTGGAAATAATCTGTGCGGTCATTATGTTTATTGTTCTTTTGGTTGTTCGTCACAAAAAGAATCATAAGCCCGGCATTCTGTTCCCACTCTTTATGCTGATGTATTGCGGCTCACGCTTTATATCAGAATTCTGGCGCGACGATTATCCCACTGTTTTAGGACAGCTTAAGGGCTACCATATTCAGTGTATAGTTGGCTTTGTTGAAGGCTTGATTCTTCTTTTCGTTGTTTTGAAATTCGGCGAGCGTATCACCGAGTTTTATGCAGGAAAAAGGCAGCGCGTTCTTGAAAGAAAAAGTGCCGAGAAAACAGAAGAAAAAGCTTCTGAAGAGTAAACAAATCTAATCTTTTTATATGAAAAGTAAGAACGATTTAAAAGGAATTCTGCCGCTTTATGCGCTTGGAACATTCGGCTTGCAGGCTGTTTTCGGATTTGTTGCAAGCTTTCAGGCAGAATTCTGGAATAAAATGTATGCAGGGCTTGATAGCAATATCTTAATTGGCTGTGCAGTGGTTTTGTTTGTGTCAAAGTTGCTGAGCAGTTTGCTCGACCCCGTTATCGGCGTCTGGATAGATAAAAGCGGCTCAAATCTGTTCAGGCTTGTTCGGCGCAGTATTCTGCCGCTTGCGTTTTTAACGGTTTTGCTGTTTTGCTATATTCCGTTTGAGCGCTTCGGCGGAAAATGGGTTATGTATGCATATATAACGCTTGTGTCTGTCTTGTGGAGCGTTGCAATGAGCGTTTCCGAAATACCTATGCAGTCTATTATTTCGTATTTATCGAAAAACGAGGCAGGGTGTCAGAAGCTTGCGGCGGTTACAAATTTTGCCAAAAGTATGGGGCAGGGGGCACCTCCCGTGCTTGTTACAATAATTATGCTTTTGGTCGATTTGATTCGCGGTGCAGACAAAACAACGGACGCATCGTATTATATTATTAACGCAGTTACCATAACCGCGCTCGGTGTTTTCTTTATGGTGCTGTTAACACGCGCAAAGTCGGCAGGAACAAAAAGCACGAATGCACAGTCAAAGGAAACAGCAACGCTGAAAACAATGCTGATTAAGCTTCGTGAAAACAGGAATGTGCGAATTGTTTTTCTTATTAATGTTCTCGGTTTTGCACGAGCTATGTCTAATTCAATTCTTGTGCAGGCAAACGGCGCATTCATCGGCAAAATTGAACTATTCGGCAAAACGCTTGATACAACAACAAACGCAACCTGGATTCCGTTTCTTTTCGGTAATATCAGCGGTGTTGCCGCAATGCTTGTAATTCCGCTGATTAACAAAAGGCTGAAGGAAAAGAAAACATATATTCTGTTTTCTGTTCTTGATTTTATATTCAGCGCGGCAGCATATACCTTCTATGTTTTGCAGCCTGCGCAAAGCCCAGTTCGCTACGGAAACGGCGCGATGTATATGATAATGACCTTCTCTTTCATCGGCTCGTTCTTTATGGGCGTTAATCAGTTCATACCGCTTTCAATGACCGCAATAATTGCTCATATTGAAAGCAAGCGAAATGAAACCGAATACGAATCCGCGCCCTATGCCGTTTTAACAATGTCTGTTAAGCTGGGCATAGCATTAAGCGCAGTTGTTGGCTTGATGATTGTTGGACTCAGCGGATATAATCAAACGGTTTATCAGGCAGGCGATATAACACCTCAGATGCAAAACACCGTTATGCTTGCATTTATGGCGCTTCCCGGAATATCAACTCTGCTTAGCGCGGTTCCGGCATTCTTCTTCAAGCTGCCTGAAAACAATGAAAATGAATAGTATAAATACAATTAAAGCTCTGAGGTTAGTGTGGGCTTTTTATGTGCAAAGCAATTTTGAAATAGGTATTTTTCGTTAGAACAATGAACAAACAAGGGTTAAGGCTGGCGCCTTAATCCTTTTTTTGAAGCTGTTATAGCGGAAAAGAGCATTTCAAAATCTATTAAATCCCTAAGTTGCCCACCCCTTGGGGTTGGCTTTTTTCGTGGTGCGTGGTTAGTTAAGTGAAGAGTGAAGAATGAAGAGTGAAGAGTTTAGGGTGCTGCGCACGGCAATTATATAATTCGTTTCGTTTGTATTAACTTTTTGCGAACAGCAAAAAATATCGCTGTTTGCAAAGCAAACAATATCGCTTTGAACAAGGTTCAAAATATCGCATTGCGCCTCGCGCAATATATCGCTATTGGGCGGACATCCTCCGCCCGCTCTTTATTATGTAGGGCGCGACGCCCTCGACGCGCCGCTGCAACAACGCATTAGCGTATACAGGGGTCAGACCCCTGTATACGTAGTTGCGCGTTGCGAGTTTCGATAATGCGCCGAAGGTTTAGTATTCATATCATTTAACGAATTTGTAGGGCGCGACGCCCTCGACGCGCCGTTGCAACAACGCCTTAGCGTATACAGGGGTCAGACCCCTGTATACGTAGTTGCGCGTTGCGAGTTTCGATAATGCGCCAAAAGTTTAGTATTCATATCATTTAACGAATTTGTAGGGCGCGACGCCCTCGACGCGCCGTTGCAATAACACATTTGTTACAACAACGGATGAATGAAACGAACTCTTCTCTGCGGTGCGTCCGGGGGTCGCACCTTACGAATTGATTAATTGACCGAGCGTAGCGAGAAACCACAATTCGTCATTCGTAATTCGTCATTCGTAATTTAGCGTATACAGGGGTCTGACCCCTGTATACCTAATGCGTCGTTGCAACAACGCCTTTGTTACAACAACGGATGAATGAAACATATTTTTTATAATTACACAAATTCGCAGATTGTTTATTATACAAAATCAACAGTTACATCGCAATTTTAACAGTTATATAGTTATAAAGCGTAAAAATGTTTACAAAATATTAATATTTTTATTAAATAGTATTGAAATAACGCAAAAAGTGTGGTAAGATTAAAGTGCTAAACTTCATTCAAAATATCGAAAAAACCATCTAGCAGCAGTTTCAAACTGCGGTTATGCGTGTGTTTTTATTTTAATAAAAATGCAGGCTCTTATTTCACGCATTTAGTAGATGGGTTGAATGATGTTTAGCAGCAATGAGCTATGTGTTTTTTGCGTAGCCTTTGGCTGCGCTTTTTTATTTGCAAAATCTTTCGGTTTATTGTTAGCTGTTTGAAATCTGATTCTAAGAGTTAAAGAAACGATTAGAAAAATGCTCTTCTTAGTTTTGGCTTTTTAAATAGCTCTTTTATTTTTGCAACATAGCGGGTTAACAGTGCAAATTTAATATGGTACAGTTAATCGGGTGTTCAATTGCTGGCATTTCGGTTATATAATGGATAAATTAATTATAAATTCATTCACAAAAAATTTACAATTTGCTTGCTTTATTATAATTTTTATGTTATAATCACACTGGATTAAAACAATCGGGAATTTTGCGCCCGATTGTTAGTGTCATACATTAATATTTTGTATGAATTCCGGCGCGAAACGGACGCTAAAAAGATGCAGTCAGTAAATCTTTTTAACACGAAGTTTCAAAACGATAAACGCATAAATTATTAAACAGGGGTGATTTTTATGAAAAAATTAAGCAAAAAATTCTTATCACTTTTAATGGCTGCAGCAATGGTTGTAACTATGATTCCAACCTTTGCTATAACAGCCGGCGCTGCAATTCCCAACAACGACAGAATAAAATCAAATGCTCACCTTGTAGCAGAGTATCTTGTTGATGGAACTGATGGGCTTACGCTTAATAATGTTGATTGGAATTCAACTAAAAAAGAAGCGTATTTCAAAGGCGGCAATCGGTTAAACAGTTATATTCTAATTGATGATAATCCGTTTAGTTCTGTCAGCGCATCAACTGGTTTTACCATTTCATTTGATTTCTTCAAAGAAAACGATATCGGATATTGGGCAAGATTTTTTGAATTCGGTTATGATACCGATGCAAATTATTATGCTGTAAATGCCGGTATTTCGGATTACACATCGTTTGAATCAATGTGTATGGTAAACAATGTTCAGTATAACTATTATCCTGCCGATATGGGAAATACCGGCTATATGTATGGCGGAACTGCGGGAACGGCGTTTACCGATCAGCGCGGTGCTTGGCACAATCTGACTGTTTCCATGGATTCAGACGGTTGTTATTACTATATTCTTGACGGAACCTTAATGGGCAAGTATAAGAGCGATTATGTTAACAGCAGTGATAACAGAAGCATCAACAAAACTGATTTCATGAACGGTCTTAAAAACTATACAAAGCTTTATATCGGTAATGACCATTATAACGACCCTTGCTTTAAAGGATATATGAAGAATTTCCGTGTATTCAATGCAGGCTATAATAATCTTACCGATGCTGAAAAGCTTCTCATTCTCTGCGATTATTATGAAGCTAAAATGAACGGAACCGTTTATAAGAATATGTCTGCCGCATATGAAGCGTATGTTGCCGCTAACAGAGGCATTGACGCTTATAACTACGGTAATAACACAACCGTTGACTTCTCAACACTCTATAATAATCTTAAGACAACAACCGATGCAATGACTGCATGGAGTGCATATGATGGCTCTTCAAATAAATCAGTTACTATGATTGGTACTGCAATGGCTAATGCATCAGGTAATGTACTGTTTCAAGACACATCAAAAACATTCTATTCTCGTTATGGATACAGAGGAACTGATGATGAATCGGCTACTATCGGAAATCTGAATGGAATTAAGGTATGGATTCCAAGCGGACTTGTAATGTATTATGACGGAACTGCATCAAATACATATTTTCCAACGATGTTCGAGGTTGGCGGTCAAAATAAAAGTAACGACAGAGATGTTATTTCAATGACGATCAATAAAACAAACATAAGCGGAAACGGAAAACCTACAATAACAGCTGATGACTATTTTGTTCTTGGTTCTTTATGGAAGGGTTACGCTGCCTGGTCAAATCCGATTAACTGGTCAAGCGTTTACAGTTCAACCGATCGCGTTAATACCGATCCTAATTCAAGCTGGAGTATGGCTCTTGGTAAAGGTGAATCCACAAGATTTCTTGGAAACACAATTGTATATAAGGGCTCAGGAGCATTGTCGGAATCGTCCAGAAATATCTATTTCACGATGTACCAAGGTAATAGTAACTACCATTATGCTACTTACTATATGCCTATGTCCATATACATAGTTGACTATGCTCAGGTTAAAAATGCTATTTCAGCCAAGACAGGCTATTTAACACAGGTTATCTCATATAAAGAGGGCGGACTCAGCACTTTATTTACAAAATATGATTATGCAACAAATTATAATTTGGCGGGTTATTTCTCAAGCGCAACAAATTCTAATTATGCAACATGTTATTCAAATGCCGAAAACGATGCAGAAACAGCTGCTCAGCTTGCTTCGGTAACCCCGACCTCCGATTCCGCTGCATATGCAACAATGAGAAGCTACCTGATGGACGGACTTAATACAAAGTCCTTTGTCGGCTACGGCAATAATATAACAGCAAAAGAAATCTACACAAACGCAACCTACAACAGCACAACGCTTGCTAACTATGACCGATTTGCAGCTGCTTATGCGGACGCAGTGAACCATATGGCAGCGCTTAAAACAAACAATTACGGACACACATCAACCTCAACCGGAAGAACAGCGGCAGAAATAGCAACTGAACTCAGCGTTGCATACGGCCTTCTTGAAAAGAAGTCAACTGCGCCTCAGCCGACAATCTCTCAGATTTCCGGTCAGAATTATCTCGGAATAGGCGACCAAATTACTATCGCTTCCGCAGGCGCTTCCGTTGCAGGTACTGTTACATACAAAATCTACTATGATGTTAACGATACATCGGGCGCCGCAGACGTTACGAATACATTTGCATATAATTCAAGCGCAAATGTTGCAATATTCCCGAATGCAAGCCATAACAAGGCGATAGTAACGGCAATCGGTAACGATACTGCAGACGGCGCTGCGACAGAGCTTACAAGCAGAACCTTCTACCGCATCAATGCTCCTTCATTTACGGGATATTATAATCCAACCTTAGTTGATATTCCTGCAAACGGAATATTGGACAGAGACGCAATTCTTCAGGCGGCAAAGAGTTCAACAAACGATGATTCTTCAATAATCCTTCAGTATAGCTATAACGGCGGCGAAAGCTGGACTGATACAGCGGACGGACAGATTGATGCGTTCCAGGTAAGCGGCGGCAAATATGCTTCTGTAAGCACTGTTACAATCAGAAGCGCTGTTAAGAGCGGCGGAAATGTTGTTGCTCATTCGGGAACTGCTTCTGTAACTCTTGCGCGTCAGGCTGATTTCGGCATCTATATTGAATCTGCAGGAAGCACTGCAAAATTCTTTGATGCGGGCAACACAGGCGCAGATAAAATTATTATCTATGATACCGAAAACTACAGCGACGACATTGTATACACTATTGAGGCAGACGGCGCTGCGGTAAGCGGAACAGGCGAGGATGTTTCGGGATTATTCACCTATGATAAAACAAACGGCATCGATTTAGCAGGCAGCAGCAAGGCTGCAGAAGCTATCAACGGCGCTGATTATGTAACAATCAAGGCATATTCAAGAGATGTTAAAACTGGCAACTATGATACCTATGCAACTGCATCCTTCTATAACGAAGGCAAGTTCGATAAACTGATTTATCACGAATCCTTCAACGGAACCGCAAACGGTTCAACCTACACAACAAACGACCCGAAAGGAATTAACATCACCAAGGGCGATTACAACTCTGCAGGAACATCAATCAATGTTGTTGCAAATGCAGGTGACCGCAACGGTTTTGCAAAGAGCGAAAGCGGCACATCTGCCGATATGAGAAAGAACGCTCTTAAGATTTCGGGAACAGATACAAACAACGGTAAAGAGGCTTATGCAAAGCTTGATTCAAACCCGTTTGCAAACGATTTAACCAAGACATATGTTAAAGAGTATGGTGCAACCATATCGTTCTGGAGAGCTGTTGAAACTGCAGGTCAGAACACCAAAACAAATATTGACAGCGGAACTTTAAAGAGGGACGCTATTGCATTCAGAAGAACCTCAGCAGGTGCAGAGGGCGGTAATATCTACGGATATTATATGATTGAATGCACCGGTAATATGTCTTACACAAAAACTCAAACCGATTATTTTGATATCGTTCCCGGTGAATATGATGTAACCCAGAACTCACTCAGCAAGTATTCGGGCTATTGGCAGCATATTGCCGTAACAATCAACCCGAAGGCTGCAAGTGTTGAAGAGGCAATAATCGTTTATATCGACGGTGTTCCTCATCCTGCAAGCACAAGCTACAGCCAGAATTATGATATTTCAACTTCAATTGATGCTTCGGGCGGCGAATATGCTGCGGCAAGCGATACAGTTGCAAAAACAGTCGGCGATTTGCTTGATATGATTTGCGACAGCGGAACATATATCTGCCTTGCTCACGATAACCTGTGGCAGGATAAAACAAATGATGTTTATCTTGATGATATCCGCTTCTATGCAGAGCCTTTAACTCAGAAGGAAATCTGGGATACCTATTATGATGAGTATTCGGATGCAAACAATCTTGAAGGAAATAAATCTTCCGTAACCCACGACCCGACAACCATCACCGTTTACAAGCTTAAGAGTGCTTCAAACGGTATGGCTGCAGGCTCACTCGTTGGTCAGGAATTCATTGATTACTACAATGTTCCTTCATCAAACTACACCATTGAATACTATTCATACGGAACAGGTTTACAGATTTATCATTCAACAGATAATATTAACTGGGAAATCGTTGGCGACAATCAGGGAAGAGTTGCTTATCAGAGCCACGATCAGTTCGTTAAGGATAATGGCAACGGAACATGGTCTTCACTTGAATACCACACTGCTTTGAGCGAGGTTCTTACTTCGATAAGAAACGCAAGTGACTACAACAACAGCCAGAAGGGTGCAGGTCATCTTGTCTGGGCTCCCCATGTTTCATATAACTTAACAACTAACAAGTGGATGATGTATGTTGCAATTTCCTGCTGGAGCGGCGCAACCTCGGCAATCATTTCTATGGAAAGCGCCGACGGAACTCCCGTTCACTTTGTTGCAAGAGATTCCTCAAACAATCAGGCATACAGCGTTATTGTTAAGTCAAGCGGCAGACCCAATGCAATCGACGCTTGCACATACTATAAGCATAATGCAGACGGCACTATTGATGAGAATACACTTTATATGGCATACGGTGCATGGTCACAGGGCGAAGCTAAAACCGAGGACCTTTGCACAATGCAGCTCAACGCAAACGGAACAGCTAAATACGGCGCAAGCGGAATAATCACATATTCAGGTGCTATGAGCGCAGAGGACGGAACAAGAATCTGTGCTTCACAGCCGAGCGAGCCCGACGGCGTAACTGGTGAGGGTGCATTCATAACATATCACAACGGATATTATTATCTCTATGTTGCATACGGTGTAAACGACTATAACTATGTAACAAGAGTATTCCGTTCAACAAGCCCGACAGGTCCTTTCGTTGACTATAACGGTGTTCAGGCAACAAATTCAAGCGCTGTTCACGGAACTCAGATTATGGCTCCGCACTATGTAACAGGCGATAACTACATCTATATGTCAACGGGTCATGATTCAATTTATAAGGCTGTTAACAATAACGGCGAGGTAATAACCATTCATTCGGCTCATGCCCGTCCTGTTTCAAACAATGCAAACGGCTATAAAGAGCTTCCCGATTATGCAATGGTAACCCGTCAGATTGCTCTTGCAGGTAGCGTTACAATCACTCATCCGATGTTCTATACTCAGAGCGGTTGGGCAATCTCAATGCCTGAGCAGTTTAACGGAACAGATACTTCACACGCTATTACAGCAACCCAGCTTGACGGCTTGTATAAGGCTTCAACCCTTCACGATATCATCGACGAAGGACTTGCATATTCTGAAAAGGTTTATTCGAATTCAACATATTCATCCAACTGGGATTTCTCGAATTATATTTACTTCTTGGCTAACGACGCTACAAGCGGTGAAATCTACGGAACAGGCGAAGGCTTCTTACCGCTTGACCTTAAGTATGAGCTTTCATACGACACAGGCGATGCTGCAACAAGCACAACAACATATATAACCATTAAAAACGGTTCAGGCACAACTGTTGCCGAAGGTGTTGTTGCAATGCACAACGGAACTCCCGAGCTTTCATACTTCAACATTGAACAGGGCGATTTCGGCGGCGGAGTTGAAACAAGAGCAAGCTCAACAGTTTGGTCGGTTAAGGTTGACGACCTCGACGCTTATGCAGACTTCAACGCGCTTGATTCCGCATATGCAGAGGGTGACGCACTTCTTAAGAGCCTCGACGGTAAAACCGCTCAGTATAACGCAACCTCTGTTCAGAATCTTATTGATAGATTGGCTGAAGCTAAAGCAGATGTTGCAGTAAGCACAGCAAAGAAAAAGCTTGTTCCTGCTTCATCACAGTCTGCAATAAACACAAAGGCAGATAATATCACTGCTGCTATCGCAGGTCTTACTCCTGCTACCTCAACTGTAAGCGAAGAAAACTTCAGCACCTATGAGGCTGCAGTTTCGGCAATCAATAACATCGACCCCGATGCTTATGAAGAGATTAAGGATGAGGCTGCACCGAGCGGACATATTGCAAGTGCAATTTCAACCGCAAACACTCTTGTCAGCGACTCAACCAAGACCTACGAAAACGATTACACAATTAATGTTATTGACGGAACGGCTGATCAGGAAAGAGTTGATTTAGCTGTTGATACAATCCTTGATGCTCTCAGCTACTGCACAAAGAAATATGCAGTATCAGCAGACGCAGGCGTAACCTCCATAGGAAGCAAAAACGGAACATATAAAGACGGCTATGCAACCTACGGAACCTCGATGACCTTCAGAGCAGCAAGCGAGGATACTGCATGGAACCTTGAGGTTACCTCAAATACTTCTCATAAGAAGCCTGCATTCTATGGCTACGGTCAGTCCATAACCGTTAAGGTAACGGGTGCGCTGGATGTAACCACCGAAACAAGAAGCGGCAGCGAGAAGAAAGTCAGAATTCTCAGACATTATGATAACAGCACCAATGAAAGAGTTCCTGTTCAGTTTGCAGAATTCGTAAGCGCAGGCTCATACACACTTCCAAGCGCTGCAAACACTCCTGCGATTGCATTCTATTCCTTCGACGGATATTATATCGGCGAAACAAAGTATGCAGCAGGCGCAACAGTAACAATCAGCGAAGATACGGATATCATTGCTAAGTATAAATACAATGCTTCCGCAAGCAATGCTATCACCGCTACCGCACTTTCAGGCGGAACAAGCATAAGCGGAACTTATGCTTATAACGCTAAGCTTGAACTTAAGGGCGGAGAAAATGCATACGGCTGGTCGGTTGATCTCGGAAACGGAAAGTACAGACCGTTCTATGTTGGCGCTGATTTAACCTACTATGCAATGGATTCGCTGAATCTCGTTGCAGAGGATGAAACAACCTTCAAGGCTCACGGCTATTCGCTTCCTGCAGTATATCTCAGAAACGGCGGAGCTATTGATGTTTCGGGCAGCAAGATAACCTTCAATGCACAGGTTGTTTCCGATAATATGGACAGCATTCAGGAATGCGGAATTCTTGTTGCAGTGCCAAACGGCAAACAGCCCGGCAGCTCGGAAACAGTAACACCCGTAACTCCCGAGGACTTCCAGGTTATAGTTGAAAATTCAGGACAGCAGATGGGATATGCAATCCTCAGAGCAAAGTCAACCAAGTTTGTCGGCGCAAATCAGATTGCAATCGCAGTTAACAACCTTCCTGAAGGATATGTTTACAGAGCATATGCAATTTATAACCACGGCGGCGCTCTTGAAACTGTTTATACGGATGTTGTTAGTTAAAACAAAAAAATCCAACCCTTCGGGGTTGGATTTTTTTATCGTGGTTCGTGATTCGAAGCCTCACACCTTCCCCTTGAGGCATTCCCCTTGACAGGGGAAATGTCTGCGCAGCAGACAAAGGGGTTAGCCGTCTGCGGCGAGCAAAAGGGGGACCGCTTGCGGTGGATGAGGTGTGTTGCCTTAACAGCACACTATACGATTGTTCGGCGAACAATCGTAGGGTGTGGTTAGTTGAGTGAAGAGTGAAGAGTGAAGAATGAAGAGTGAAGAGTTGTGGGACCTGCGGTCGGCAATTATATAATTCGTTTCGGCGAACAATTGTAGGGCGCGACGCCCTCGACGCGCCGCTGCAACAATGTTTTTGTTTCAACAACGGATGAATGCTACAACCCCTCCGACTGCCAAGGCAGCCCCTTACACAGGGGAGGCTTTTATTATTGACCGAGCGTAGCGAGAAACCACAATTCGTCATTCGTCATTCGTAATTTAGCGTATACAGGGGTCTGACCCCTGTATACGCTAATGCGCCGTAGCAACAACGCCTTTGTTACAACAACGGATGAATGAAACGAATTTTTCATAATTATACAAAATCGTATGGCTGTAGAATAGGCTTCACAATAAATAGACATTATTCTGAAAATTGTTTACAAAAAATTTATATTTTCTTCCAAAAGGTATTGAAAACACTTGATTTTTGTGGTAATATTAAAGTGCTAAAAATCATTCAAAAATTGGATACCCAGCTAGTAATCAATAATGCGTGGCTATTGCTGCGCATTTTTTATTTTAATTTTGTAATTCAAAAAATCTTTGTGTTTTCGTAAACAGAGGGGATGATTTTTTTGCTTCAGTATATTACATTGTTTGGGAATACTTATTCATCATATTCCTTGACAAACTGGTTTAATTACATAATTGTTTTGATTATTACGATTCTGATTAGAAGGCGTTATAATTGCAATTTCATAAAAGCATTATTTGTTGGATTGCTAACACTTGCTTTTGGTGTTTTTGCACTTCACGCAACCTCTAATCTTGAATACGATATAATGAATATATTGGTAAAAGACGGAGCTTTTGAACGCTATGAACTAACGAGCAGTTATGGCTACTGGGTATTTATGTCGCCATTATATCTTCTGTTTTGTGCAATATTCTGCGTTGATTTCAGAAAGCTGACTGATTATGTAACACCAAGTATTTGCATTGTTGCTTCACTCGGAAAGCTGGCGTGTTTCCTGGACGGATGCTGCGAAGGTCCGAAGGACCCTAACGGAATATATATGGCAAAACTTGGATACAAGGTTTTTCCTGTTCAGCTTTATGAAACCCTGCTTTACGGAGCGGTCTTCATACTGGCTCTTGTGCTTACATTTACCTTCAGCAAAAAGCGCACAGGCTATCTGATGCCTATATCGGGTATGCTTTATGCAGTGTTTAAAATATGGGCAGAACAATACAGAACCTGGCCTTCGGAATTGACAAATAATTTCTTAAACACAGGTCACAATTATTGGGAATATTTTGAGCTGTTTTCATTTATCGGTTGTCTTATTTGGTTAATCGGAGTGATTATCTGTGATAAAAAAGGAAAACATCCGAAATTTGAAACCAATGCTTTTATGCGAAAGGTTTGGAAGATAAAAGAAGAGCTTTTAACAAAATTGCAAAACAAATTTCCAAAATTAAAAGGTAAAATATCTAAAGATTAGAATATAAATACATTAATTTTATTTTGCTTATAAAACAGAACACGGAATTGATTAGGGGGAATTCATATGAAGAAATTAAGCAAAAGAATTATATCATTAGTTTTAGCACTTGTTATGGCAATGCCGATTGTTGTTATTGCTCTGCCCGAGACAGCAAGCGCGGCAATGGGCGACGGTAACAAAATTCTTGAATGGGATTTTGTAGGCGCGAAACCTGCTAAAAGCGCGACCGTTGATTTAGGAAACGGTTCGTATGACGCAACTGTTACCACCTCATATCCAAGTTCCGGCGGACCGAATATTACTTTACATAACTACGGCAGCAGTAACGACCAGACTTGGCATTATGACGGCAATAACGGAATGAGAACAAGCGACGGTATCGCTTATTTCGGCAATCTTAAGAACTATCTTGCAGACGGAAAAGATATTGATATTAAGTTTACTGCGGCTATTCATGCAAATGAATCAAGCAGCGGTAAGGGTATTTTTGCTATCGGTTCACAATATGTTGATTCGGGTGACGCAGCAAATAGCGCAAACAATCTTATATATTGGCGAAATGATGGCGAAATGCAGTTCAAAAACTCCACTGATATTCGTGTTGGCGGATCCCTTTCACCTGCAAAAGACGTATTTTATGAGTACAGAATCCATTTCGATTATCTCAAAAAGCGCATTAACGTTTACAGAGATAATATATTGGCAGGTTCGGTTCAAAACGATTCAATTACAAAAGACGACTTTGGCTGCCTGACTATTGGAACCCACGTTACCAACTGGTTTGGAAGTGTTACAATTAAAAAAGTATCTATTTCAAATTATAATTCAGAAGAACTGGTAAACAACGATATCAACAATTTTGACCTTTCAGGTTTAAATACCACGGGTTCAATTCGTTTCTCAGGCGGAGGAGACGCATATTCAACCAATGTTATTTATTCAAAGAATGGTGATTATGATTCTAACTATTTCGAGGAATCAATCGACGGTAATAATAAACTTGGTTTCAATATCTATCCTGCATCAACCCGTGTTATTTATGCTTACGAAGGTTCTGATTCGGTTATCGGATTTCCGCTTATTGACAAAGTTCAGAGGCAAAATAAGAGCGGATGTACGCATAATTTTGGCGTTAACTATATTGCAGTTTCCGATGCAACTTCAGGCAGATGGTATCTTGATGCTGATTGGAAACGAACAAGCGGCGACAGAAACTTCAACGATAACTATTCAGGTCAGAGCGATAAAGAGTACGGTATTAATATAATCAGTTATCAGGTAGGAAACTATAATTCAGACGGTTACAGCACCTGGTCAGGCTGTAATAACAGCACCGAAACCAAGCACGAGTGTCACAACACAGGCGACACAATAACCCATAGAAATATTGTTAAGTTTAAGAATTCAAATATCAGCTTCAGCAACGGTTACTATAGTATAACCAATTCGAATATGCCAACATTTAAGGCAAGCACGGATAGCTGGATTACATGGCTCGGCGGAAGCGGTTATTGGAATGAACAGGCTAAGTGGTCGGCAATAACAATTAACGGAAAAAATTCCATTGAACTCAGAGTTTTGGATGTCAGACCGTTTAAAAACTTTATCGGCGACGGTTCAGCATTTAAATCAGCTGTTAACGATATTCTCGGCAAGAAATGGATGTACACTTCAGCTTCATTGGCAACATACTATGATGCAGTTGCAAATGTTATGAAGTTCAACATTAACGGCTTTGATTATTCAGATGACACAAAGCTTCAGGCAGCAATTGCTGAAATGAACAGTGTTATCAGCAATTATGACTCTGCAGTTTCAGGTCTTACCTTAAACGAGTTTACTATCACTTATCAAAGAGCCGACGGAAATGTAACAGAATATGTTACAGCAGGAAACAAGCTTGCAGGCATTCCTTCAAATTCAGTAACTGCTCACGATGATTCAAATGCTAATCACCATAAGATTTACGGCTGGACATCTGCTTCAGGCACATGGGACGGTGCAACAACACCTTCAAACACCCATATTCCTCACACAAATGAAACATATTATGAAACCGTAACTTCAACATCTGCCTGCACAGGCGGTGCCGGAACACCGGTAGCGGCAACATCAGAGCATAATGGCTACACACCTTATGAATGCTCTGTTTGCCATCACGAAACAAGCAGAACATATAATCCGCTGAGCTGGACTGCATATAACAGCGCTCTTTCGGATTACAACACTAAAACAACAAACGGTGTATACACAACCTCAACGGTTG
>SVQE01000036.1 GCA_015065505.1 Oscillospiraceae bacterium | reverse complement strand
GAACTGCCGAACGGTCAAAATTTGTCGGCGCTCCAAGCCGAAACAAATTTTGGGAACCGTTGGTCGGATGGTCGTTAATCCTTTGACTACGTAGTTTAGGGAGAAAAAATTTGGGAGAAAGCCCCAGTGGGGCTTTCGATAGTTGAGAAGAGAGTCCTTCTGCCCCTGCTATATAATAAAATAGTTTCACTTGAAAAAAATTTAGATATATGTTAAAGTTTTATAAAGGAGGAGTATTTATGCTTAAAGTAACTTTTTTCGGAACAACAACTATGTTATTTGATGACGGCGTAGATCAGATTCTTTTTGATGCTCATTTTACAAGACCGTCGCTTTACTATTTTTTTACAGGTAAACCGGTCAGCACCAACACTGATTTATGTGACAAGCTTATCAAGCACCACAAAATCAATCGGCTCAAGGCAATTTTTGTTTCTCATGCTCACCATGACCATGCTATGGACGCACCTTATATTGCAAACAGGTGTTCAGCAAAAATCTATGGCAGCAACTCAGTAAGAAATATTGCTATCGGCGGAAAGGTTAAGGAGAGTAACATTGAGGTTTTTGAAGACGGAAGCTGTTATACAATAGGGAAATATAAAATAAGCGTTATCAAGGCGCTCCATTCAGTTCCGACAAAGGTATTTGATAATATCGGTGAGGAAATTACCGAGCCTCTTGTTCAACCCGCAACCTTCTGGGATTACAAAGAGGGCGGTTCATATGATTTTTTTGTTGAACACGAAGGTCAGAAGATTCTGCTTCATCCGAGCTTTAACTATATTGAGGGTAAGCTTGACGGTATTGAAGCTGATGTAGTATTTCTTGGTGTTGCAGGAATTGCAAATGCAAAAAAAGAAATCGTTGAAAAATTCTTTGATGAAAATGTTATAAAAACAAAAGCAAATCTTGTTATTCCCGTTCACTGGGATAACTTCTTTTCTCCGCTTGATAAACCAATTCAGGAAATAGCGGATTATGTTGACGCTGCTGATGAAACTTTCTACAAAACTGCAAGTTACTGCGCAGAAAAACGAATTAATTTCCTGCTTCAGTATCCCTGTACAAGCATAGAACTCAAATAGAAAATGCCGCGAATAGTTAAGCGTAACTATCGCGGCATTATTTATATATCTTTTTTCAATTTTTCATTATCTAACAGCCCATTGTTCTTTGCCTGCCATATTAAATCAAACGGTGTTCTTTTTTCATTTAGTTGGGCAAAAGAAGGACGAGAAACGAAACTCCAAGAGCAGCGCGCAAGTGCTGCGATTGGGAAAAACAGTCCAGTGGACTGTTTCGTTGTTGAGAAGAGAGTCCTTCTGCCCCAAAAAAATAATATATCACTTGAAAATTAAGCAATTTAGTGGTATAATACCCGTGTTCTGACGGAAAGACGGAATCTGACCGAAAGCGCATCTTAGTATTTATAGATTTTATGTAATACTGCGCTTTGGCGCAGTATTTTTTTATGAAAGGAAAATAATATGGAAACAAGAGTTGCTGTTATCGGCATTGTTGTTGAAAAGCAGGAAGGCGTTAACGAGCTTAACGACATTTTAAGCGAATACCGAGACATTATTATCGGTAGAATGGGTATTCCCTATGAAAAGAAAAACATTAACTGCATAACCGTTGTTGTTGACGGCAAGCAGGATGTTATAAACTCACTTTGCGGAAGAATCGGCAAGATTAACGGCGTATCTTCAAAGGCAGCGTTCAGCAATGTATAAGCAGTTAATAGATAAGCTTGAAAGAGAAAGAACACTTTCAAGGAATGAATATCTGACGCTGATTAAAAATCGCGATAAATGCCGAGATTATCTGACCGCGCGGGCATTTGCAGTACGAAACAAAGTTTTCGGAAATACGGTATATATCCGAGGTTTAATTGAAATATCAAACTTCTGCAAGAATGATTGTTTCTACTGCGGAATCAGGCGTTCTAACAAGAATGTTAAGCGATACAGACTGACTCCCGATGAAATACTCAGCTGTGCTGATGAAGGCTATAAGCTCGGTTTCAGAACCTTTGTGCTTCAGGGCGGTGAGGATGCATACTACACCGACGAGGTGTTATGCTCTCTAATCCGCGAAATTAAAGAGCGCTATCCTGACTGCGCGGTTACATTATCACTCGGAGAACGCTCTTATAAGAGCTATAAGGCGCTAAAAGAAGCAGGAGCTGACAGATACTTATTAAGGCACGAAACGGCGAATTTCGAGCATTATGCACGCCTGCACCCCAAAGAAATGGACTTCTTCAGGCGGCTTGGCTGTATTAATGACTTGAAAGCGCTCGGATATCAGGTTGGCGTTGGCTTTATGGTGGGTTCACCATATCAGACCTTGGAGGATTTAGCAGATGAAATGCTGTTTTTAATGCAGATAAAACCTCAGATGGTTGGCATCGGTCCTTTTATATCGCAAAAAGACACACCTTTTAAGGATTTTGAAAGCGGCAGCGCAGAGCTAACAACCTTTATGCTATCTCTTATAAGGCTCACCCTTCCAAATGTTCTGCTGCCTGCAACAACGGCACTCGGAACTATTGAGCTCGACGGCAGAGAAAAAGGCATTCTTGCAGGGGCTAATGTTCTTATGCCTAACCTATCCCCTTCTTTTGCAAAGAAAAACTATAATTTATACGATAACAAAATATGCACAGGCGATGAAGCCGCTAAGTGCATTGAATGTTTAAAACAAAGAATTAAGAAAACAGGCTGTGAAATAACAGTTGCACGAGGTGATTACAATGAAATATAATCCGAAATCAATGAAAGCCGAGGAATTCATTAGTCATGAGGAAATTCTCGCAACAGTTGAATATGCAAACGAGCATAAAAACGATATTGAGTTAATTGACGAAATACTCAAAAAGGCTGAACTCAGAAAGGGACTCAGCTACAGAGAAGCGAGCGTTCTTCTTGCCTGCGATGATGAAGAAAAGGTTAAAGAGATTTATAATCTTGCAGAACAGATTAAGAAGGATTTTTACGGAAACAGAATTGTTCTTTTTGCGCCGCTTTATCTCTCAAACTACTGTGTTAACGGCTGTTTATACTGCCCCTATCACCTAAAAAACAAAACCATTCCGAGAAAGAAGCTCACTCAGGAAGAGGTTGAAAAGGAAGTTATTGCGCTTCAGAATATGGGACACAAGCGCCTCGCCATTGAAGCAGGTGAAGACCCTGTTAACAACCCGATTGAATACATTCTTGATTGCATTAAAACAATCTATTCAATTAAGCATAAAAACGGCGCTATCAGGCGAGTTAACGTAAACATTGCCGCAACAACCGTTGAGAACTACAGAAAGCTCAAGGATGCAGGAATAGGAACATATATTCTTTTCCAGGAAACATATAATAAAGAAAACTACGAAATCCTTCATCCAACAGGACCGAAGCATAATTATGCATATCACACCGAGGCAATGGACAGAGCTATGGAAGGCGGTATTGACGATGTTGGTATCGGCGTTTTATTCGGTCTTGATAACTATCAGTATGAATTTGCAGGACTTTTAATGCACGCAGAGCACCTTGAAGCAGTTCACGGCGTTGGTCCGCACACAATAAGCGTTCCTCGAGTTAAGCATGCTGATGATATAGACCCCAACGATTTTGATAATTCTCTCAGTGATGAAATGTTCTGCAAAATTGCAGCCTGCATCAGAATTGCTGTTCCTTATACGGGAATGATTATATCAACAAGAGAATCTGCAGAAGTAAGAGAAAAGATAATTCGTCTCGGCGTTAGTCAGATTAGCGGCGGTTCAAGAACTTCCGTTGGCGGTTATGCAGAAAAAGAGAGACCGCACGACACCGAACAGTTTGATGTTTCAGATAACAGAACTCTTGACGAGGTTGTTAACTGGCTTATGAGAGCTGACTATATTCCCTCCTTCTGCACCGCCTGCTACAGAGAAGGCAGAACCGGCGACAGATTTATGAGTCTTTGCAAATCAGGACAGATTCAGAACTGCTGTCATCCGAATGCATTAATGACATTAAAAGAATTCTTAATCGACTATGCAAGCGATGACACAAGGGAAATCGGCGAAAAAATGATTCAGAAGGAAATTAACAACATTCCTAAAGAAAAGGTTCGTGAAATTGTAAGAGAGCGCCTTGTTAAGATTGAAAACGGCGACAGAGACTTCAGATTTTAGGTGAAACATATGGGACTTAATTCAACCCCGTCATCAGAAAGAATTCATATAGGCTTTTTCGGTGTCAGAAACGCAGGAAAAAGCTCACTTGTAAACAGAATAACAAATCAGGATGTTTCGGTTGTCAGCGACGTTAAGGGAACAACCACCGACGCTGTTAAGAAGTCTATGGAGCTGCTTCCCCTCGGTGCTGTTGAAATTATAGACACACCGGGTATTGACGATGAGGGCGAGCTTGGAGAAAAGCGTGTACAGAGTGCCAATAAAATCCTTAATATGTGCGATATTGCCGTTTTAGTAAGCGAGGCACAGAGAGAACTTAATACTGCCGAAAATGAGCTTATAGCAATATTCAAAAAGCGAAACATCCCCTATCTGATAGCGCTTAACAAATCCGATTTATCAAAAAAGATTAATAACGCTGATAATTCTGTTATAGTTTCTGCAAAGGATAACACGGGAATTGAAGAGCTGAAAGAAGCAATTTCAAAAGCACTTGGAACAGCTAAGAAAGAAATTAAGCTCGTTGGCGACTTTATTGTTGAAAACGATGTTGTTATTCTTGTTACCCCGATTGATGAATCCGCTCCAAAGGGCAGAATGATTCTTCCGCAGCAGCAAGCAATCAGGGATATAATAGATTCAAACGCAATCTGCGTAGTAATTCAGCCCGAGCAGCTTGAAGAAACGCTGAATAAAATAAAACCTGCGCTCGTTATAACCGATTCGCAGGTGTTTAAGAAGGTTATGAACATCGTTCCCGAGTCAATTCCCCTGACCTCTTTTTCAATTCTTCTTGCACGATACAAGGGCTTTCTTGATACGGCTGTTAACGGTGCATTTAAAATTGATGATTTAAAGGACGGCGCAAAGATTCTTATAAGTGAGGGCTGCACACATCACAGACAATGTGAGGATATAGGAACAGTTAAGCTTCCGAAATGGCTTGAAGCATACACGGTTAAGGAATTCAATTTTGAGTTCTCATCGGGACACGGCTTCCCCGAGGATTTATCCGAATATGATTTCATTCTTCACTGCGGCGGATGTATGCTCGGCGACAAGGAAATGCTTTACAGAATGAATCTTGCCAACGAACAAGGCATACCATTTTCAAACTACGGAACAGTTATAGCATATATAAACGGCATTCTTGAAAGGTCAATAGAAATTACAAAGGACAGGCGCTAAGCCTGTCCTTTTTCACTGATATCTCTGAGTTTCATAAGAATTAATTTTTCCTTTCTTGAAACCTGTACCTGAGAAATATTCAAACATTTTGCAGTTTCGCATTGAGTTTTTTCGTCAAAGTACCTTAGTTTAATTAGTTCCTGTTCCTTAGTGCTTAACCTTGCAAGCAGCTCATCAAGAGCTATTCTGTTGAATATCGTGTCGCTTTCATCAAAAGGAATATCAAACTCACTGTTATCCTCTTCAATCATAGAACTCAGAGAAACAACGGGATTGATTACATTCAGGATTTCACAAAGCTCTTCAACGCTTAAACCCGTTTCCTTAGATAATTCGCTGACTGTGGGCTGGCGCATATTCTTTTTCTCAAAGCTATCGCGGATTTGCTGAATATATATTGATTTCTCTTTAAGCGACCTTGAAACCTTTATAGCTCCTCCGTCTCTGAAAATACGCTTAATTTCACCCATAATAACGGGAACGGCGTAGGTTGAAAAAGCAAAGCCCTTTGATTTATCAAAATTATCAACAGCCTTAATCAGCCCCAAGCAGCCTGCCTGAAATAAGTCGTCATATTCAGCGCCCCTGCCTCTGAATCTGTTTGCAATAGAATGAACCAAGCCGATATTATCGGATATTTCCTTTTCCCTTTCACTCACCATGCGCTGTGACCTGTTATTTTTTTTGTTAAGACTACCGTTGTTCCTTTATCGGGCTTAGAAAAAACTTTAACTTTATCGCAGAAGGATTCCATAACAGTAAATCCCAGCCCAGCGCGGTCTGAATCGCCGGTAGAATATAATGGCGTCATTGCTTTTTTAATATCCTCAATTCCCCTGCCCTTGTCCCTTATTTTAATAACAACGGTGTTATCTCTTTTGATTTTTGCATTTATGTAAATCTTGCCCTTTGTGTTTTTGTAGCCGTGAACTATTGAATTGGTTACGGCTTCACTAAGCGCAGTTTTGAGGTCGGACAGCTCTTCGATTGTCGGGTCGAGCGGTGCAATAAATGCAGAGATAACAACCCTGCAAAACGATTCGTTTACACTTCTGCTTTCTATGTTAAGATTAAATTCATTAATTATTTCCATATTATCACCGTTAACTCTTTTCCTTTATGATTGCAATATTTCCCAGTCCTGCAAGCTCCATAAGCCGTTTTGTCTGAGCGGATACATTTCTTATTTCAATAGTTCCTTTAAAGCTTTGCATCAATCTGTATCTTCCCATAACAAGCCCTATTCCCGAGGAATCCATAAACGAAACATTTTTAAAATCAAGTATTAAATGCTTCGGCTTTTTATATGCAATAACATCATCTATCTTTTCTCTAAGCGCCGTACAGGAATGATGGTCAATTTCGCCGATAAGATATGCAATAAGCAGGCTTCCGCTGGATTCTATTGTGACATTCATTAAAATCACCTAAAAATAAAAATCAGTCTGCTATGAATATAACAGACTGATTTAATATAATTTGTTGAAATATGAGTTTAAATTAAATTATATATTTCTCTTATCATATAAAATGAACCGCAAATTAAAGTTGGGTTAAATTTCAGAACCGATTCGGCAGAATTTTCAATAACAACATCACTGCAATATTTTTTTGCAATCTCTGCAAGCTGTTTTGATGAAAGCGCTCTCTGATTATTAACATCAACTGCAATTATCTTTTTGCATTTAGGTGCTATTAAACTAAGATATCCGTCAACATCCTTGTCCTTCATCATACCTATAACTGCAACTTCATCGTTAATGAGAGGTTCAAGCGCTTTAGCCGCAGCGACATTATGACCGCCGTCAAGAAGAACGCCATTCTTTCTTTCCTGCCTTGCAGGAAGCTTTACAGTGCTGTTTACGCTTTCTAACCCCAAATGACCAAGCACCGTATTAATAACGCTTAAATTATCGCTCAGAGGGCTTATAATAAGCTTTCTGCATTTATCTTTAAAGATGTTTTCAAATTCTGCAGAATATAAAACACAATCCGAGCTTTTTCTGCATATTCCGCTTTTGTTTTCGGCTATTTCTTCAATGGTGCTGCCGAGAAAATCGGTGTGGTCAAGTGATATGCTTGTTATAACGGCAAGATTATTCATTTCAACATTTGTTGCATCCTCTTTGCCTCCCATTCCGCATTCAATAACAGCATAGTCCACATTGTTATCCGCGAAATATTTATACATAATTGCAGTTAAAAATTCAAATTCACTGCAATCGTTATCCTTATATTTATCAATATAATTTGCAAAATCCTCTTTGCCTATAAATTCATTATTAATCTGAATCTGCTCGCGGTAATCAATAACCCACGGTGAAGTAAACAATCCAACCTTAAAGCCGTTATTAATTAATGCATTGGCTATTGTTGCGCTGACGGTTCCTTTGCCGTTTGTTCCTGCAACATGGATAATCTTAATTTTATCCTGCGGATTATCCATAACTGATAAGAGCTTATATATGCGGCTAAGCCCCGGCATAATGCCGAGGCTCTGCTTTTTTAATATGAAGTTTAACGCTTCATCATAATTCATTATCCGATTTCCTCAATAGATTTCTTAATCATCGAGATTTTTTCTTCAAGCTTTGCAGCTTCTTCCTTGCTTTGATTTACTACTTTTTCGGGTGCTTTATTAACAAAGCCGGGATTTGAAAGCTTTTTATTGATAAACTCAAGCTTATCCTCAGCGGCTGCAAGCTCTTTTTCAAGGCGCTTCTTCTCTGCCTCGAAATCAACAAGGTCGCCGAGCGGAATATATATTTTAGCGTCATCGGTTATGATTGTTACAACATTTCCGAGGTCGCCGAATGCCTCTTTAACATTAATCTCATTTGCAGAAGCGAGGCGCTTGAAGAACTCAATTCCGTTTGTGAAGATTTCTTTATTTGCAGTTTCAATATAAATCTTTGCCTTCTTGCTTGGCGGAATGTTCATTTCTGCTCTTCTGTTTCTGATAGCACGAATAGCATTCATAATCTTTTCCATGCTCTCTTCTTCAATAGCAAAACCCAGCTTATCATCATATCTGCACCAATCCGAAATCATAATGGATTCGCAGTCGTGCGGAATAGCCTGATATATTTCCTCGGTAATAAACGGCATGAACGGATGAAGCAGCTTAAGAATATTTGTTAAAACAAATACAAGAACTGATTTAACATCCTCTTTTGCGTTTTCATCATCGCCCTGAAGTCTGATTTTTGCAATTTCAATATACCAGTCGCAGAATACATCCCAGATGAAGTCATAGAGCTTCTGAACGGCAATACCGAGTTCGTACTTATCAAGATTATCGGTAACCTCTTTTGCAAGGGAATTTATCTTTGAAATTATCCATTTATCCTCAATAAGAAGATTCTCGGGAAGTCCCTTATATTCAAAGTCGCCGAGGTACATCAAAACGAATCTTGCAGCATTCCAGAGCTTATTTGCAAAGTTACGCGACGCAATAACTCTGTCGTCAGAAAATCTCATATCATTTCCGGGAGAGTTACCCGTTGCAAGAGTAAATCTGAGGGCGTCTGCGCCGTATTCATCAATGATTTCAAGCGGGTCGATGCCGTTGCCGAGGGATTTACTCATTTTTCTTCCCTGAGCATCACGAACAAGACCGTGAATCAAAACGGTATCGAACGGAACTCTGCCTGTTTGCTCAAGACCCGAGAACATCATTCTCATAACCCAGAACGGAATAATATCATAGCCTGTTACAAGAGTATCGGTTGGATAGTATTTCTTGAAATCCTCTGTTTCTTCAGGCCAGCCCATTGTTGAAAACGGCCATAATGCAGATGAAAACCATGTGTCAAGAGTGTCGGGGTCCTGATGAATTTTCTTGCTGTGGCAGTGAGCGCATTCTGTAGGCTCTTCCCTGCTAACGGTGATTTCACCGCATTCCTCGCAGTACCACGCAGGAATTCTGTGTCCCCACCAGAGCTGACGCGAAATACACCAGTCGCGGATGTTTTCAAGCCAGTGGAAATATGTTTTTTCATATCTCTTTGGAACAAACTTGGTGTCGTCGTTTTTAACCGCATCAATTGCAGGACCTGCAAGGGGCTTCATTTTAACAAACCACTGCTTTGAAACCTTGGGCTCAATGGTTGTTGAGCATCTGTAGCAGGTTCCAACATTATGGGAATAATCCTCAACCTCAAGAAGAGCACCCTCTGCTTCAAGGTCTTTAACGATTTCCTTGCGGCATTCATATCTGTCCATACCGCTGTATTTGCCCCAGCCCTCTTTAATGTGGGCATCATCGGTCATTACATCAATGATTTCAAGATTATGGCGAAGACCAACTTCAAAGTCGTTCGGGTCGTGTGCAGGAGTGATTTTAACAACACCTGTTCCGAATTCAATATCAACATAATCATCGGCAACAACGGGGATTTCACGATGAACAATCGGAAGAATAAGGGTTTTGCCAACGCAGTCCTTATATCTTTCGTCATTGGGATTAACTGCAACCGCTGTATCACCGAGCATTGTTTCGGGACGGGTTGTTGCAAGCTCAAGATATCCGCTGCCGTCTGCAAAAGGATATTTAAGGTGCCAGAAGTGGCCTGCCTGGTCCTCATATTCAACCTCTGCGTCTGAAATAGATGTTAAACAATGCGGACACCAGTTAACTATTCTTTCACCGCGATAGATTAAGCCCTTTTCATAAAGGTTATTGAAAACCTCAACAACGGCTTTGTTGCAGCCCTCGTCGAGAGTGAAACGCTCTCTGTCCCAGTCGCAGGATGAGCCCATCTTTTTAAGCTGCTCAATAATTCTGCCGCCGTACTGACGCTTCCATTCCCATGCTCTTTCGAGGAACTTTTCACGTCCAATATCTTCCTTTGAAATTCCCTCTTTTCTCATAGCCTCAACAATCTTTGCTTCTGTTGCTATGGAAGCGTGGTCCGTTCCTGGAAGCCATAAGGTGTTATAACCGCTCATTCTGTGATAACGGATAAGAATATCCTGCAATGTGTTATCAAGGGCATGTCCCATATGAAGCTGACCCGTGATATTCGGGGGCGGAATAACGATTGTATAGGGCTTTTTATCAGATTTTACATCAGCGTGAAAATATTTATTATCCACCCAGAATTTATAAATTCTGTCTTCAAATGCGGATGGATTATACTGTTTTTCAAGTTCTTTACTCATATTAACACTCCTTATTTATATACAGTATTTGTTATTGTGCGAAGCACCCAAAATTCGTAATTCGTAATTATTCAGTGGTCAGTGGTCAGTGGTCAGTAGGGAACGATGCCCACATCGTTCCGTTATGATTGCGTCGCAGACCCTCAATTCGTAATCCCGACCAACGGTTCCCAAAATTTGTTTCGGCTTGGAGCGCCGACAAATTTTGACCGTTCGGCAGTTCTTTTTGTTCGCTTCATCTGCCACCGGCAGCGCTCGCAAACGAACCGTAATTCGTAATTAATAAAAAAAGCCGCCTCAAAAATGAGGCGGAATGTTCCGTGGTACCACTCAAATTGCACAACCTTGTTGTGCCGCTCAAAGCCTTTAACGCAGGCAGACGAAACGAACTACTGCAATTTCACCCGTTTAGCTCATAAGCTACCTTCACCCAATTCCTCTTAAATGCTTGCACCAAACGCATTCTCTCTGAAAGATTTCAAGGGTTACTCCTCTTAATCAAAGCCGTTAAATATTGAATTAATATTATCAAATAATTCACTATGTGTCAAGCAATTAAATGATAATATATTCACTTTAATCATCATAATGAATCTTTTTAACTTTAAACATAGCTCTTAATATCGGCGCAAGGACTTTCGGACTTTTGATAAGTACAATTTTCATAATGAATCCCCCAGTATGTTATTTCTTACAGCACAGGATGCCGAGAATTATAACACAAATTGCAAGAATTCTTGTTATCCAGACCGACGGAAGAAATAGTGCAAGCGCTGCACCAACTCCGAATGCTATCCACAGATAATGAGTTTTGCATTTCTTTGCCATAGTAAACGCTCCTTTGCTGCATTTACTACATCTTATGAAAAACTCTGCTAATCGTTACTCTCAATTAATAAAAGCGTTCCGCTTTCAACGGTTACTATGCATTCCCCGCCGTTTATTTCGTTGCTCTGAGCAAACTGGTCTCCAAGCTTAATATCCATTTTATCAAGATTATAAAAGCTCTGGTCATAATGAGCGCCGTTTATTATAACACCCTTGCAGTCCTCTAAAAAAGCAAACAAGGAAAAGAAAGAGTATTCTTTTTTAATAACCTTTTTATCACTTATAAGAGATACTCGGTTTTTATCATCAACAATAGTGCAGTTGATATTATTTCTTCTGCAATAATCAAGAATAAGAATATTTGAATAGCTGTGGTCGAACCTGCCGCCGAGGGCAAAGAAAATGGTTATATCATTATAACCGCGCTCTTTTGCAAGAATAACGCTGTTAAAAGTATCTGTATATGCCTTTTCAATCGGAAATGTTATAATTTCACAATCAATTTCGGGCTTTTCGGATGAATCGAAATCAGCAACAATTACATCGGGCTTTATATCTGCCGCAACAAGCTTTTTATAGCCCGAATCGGCAGCAATAATGAAAGAGCTTCTGTCGATATTTGCTTTAAGAAATTCGATATTATCATTAGGCGCACCCGAAACCACAGTACATTTTCTTATTTCTTCTGCCATTCCTTTATATCCTTAACCTCGTTATACATTGCAACATAGCTGCTGTGCCTTGACGGGCTTATTTTGCCGTCTTTAAGCGCCTGGCAAACAGCACAGCCCTTATCATTGATATGGGTGCAGGAATTAAATCTGCACTCCCCGAGATAATCCCTGAATTCTCTGAAGCAATGGGGCAAATCCTCTTTCATAATCTTATCATAGCGCTGAATATCAAGTGACGAAAAACCGGGCGTATCGGCAATATATCCGCCGCACTGCCTGAACAGCTCTGAATGCCTTGTTGTGTGCTTCCCCCTGCCGAGCTTTTTGCTTGTTTCGCCCGTTTCAAGATTCAGATCGGGAAAGAGATTGTTGAGAAGGGTTGATTTTCCGACTCCCGTATTTCCCGTAAAAGCGCAAACCTTACCCTGCATCAGCTCTTTTATTTCATCAGCTGAGGTAAAATCTGAGTTATTAACACAAATTACCTTAAAGCCTGCCGAGCTATAAATATCAACATACTGCTGATAATCTGATTCCAAATCTATTTTTGTAAGAACAATAACAGGCTCAATATTCTTATACTCTGCAACCGCAATTAATCTGTCTATTATCTGAAGATTAATCTTCGGGTCAACAAGAGAACAAACAATAAACAGAATATCCAAATTCGCAAGCGGCGGACGCACCAAATAATTTTTTCTTTCAAAAATCTCTTCAATGCGGTTTTCTGCATTTTCATTAATTGAAAACTCAACATTATCACCGACGAGCGGACTCATATTATTATTTCTGAAATTACCTCTTGCTTTACACTCATAAATAGCATCATCGGCGTCTACATAGTAGAAGCCGCCGATGCCTTTAACAATTTTACCTTTTGCCATATTATTCCTGATTTTCTTCCTCAGGCTCTTCCTGCTGAGCATTTGCTGAATCATCAGAATTAAATCCTCTGAAATCAACAGTTATACTCTGATTCTGCTTGCCGTTAGTTACCTTAGTATCCTTAGCACCGGTGTTTTTAAGTGAAACAGCAATGCTCTGTGAATTCTCGCCGTCTCCGTTAATACTGAGCTGGAAGGTGCTGCCGTCGAGCTTAACAAGCTGATTTGAATAAGTTGAACCGTCGATAGAAACCTTAATGGTGTCGCTCTTATAATTACCATTTGAATCAACGCATTTGGGAAGCTTGATTGAAAGCGAAACCTTAACCTGCTTCTGCGTTGTTGTGGTTGTTGTACCAGAGCTGATAACGAGCTTAATAGGCTCGTTTTCAGGCACGCTGTTACCTGCCGCAGGAGACTGCGAAATAACTGTATCCTTTGGTAAAGCGCTGTCCTGAGTTATAAATGAAATATCAGTAAAGCCTGTTTTTTCAAGGAATGCCCTTGCTCCGCTTTGCGATAAGCCGTATACATCGGGCACTTTCAGTGTTTTAAGCACTGTTGTTGACTGACCCGATGAAATATAAATAATTATTTCGTCCTCTGAAGAAACTATTGAATTAGCTTTCGGGTCGGTGTAAACAACCTTACCCTCTTCAACCGTTTCACTTGTTACAGATAAGAATTTATAATTAGTCAGCTTTGCTTTTTCGAGCGCCTGCTTTGCCTGACTTTCATTATAGTTATAGATATTCGGAACGCTTATATCGTCCTCAGATGCGCTTACGGTTAAAACAACCTTAGCTCCGTTTTGAACCTTAACGCCCTGCTGAGGTTCCTGAGCTAAAACAACACCGGGCTGAACATCAGCGGTTTTCTCATACTCTGCAGTGAACTGATAATCGTACAAATTGCTTGAGATGAGTTCATCATATGATAAGCCCACAAAATTTTCGAGTTTATGTGTTGACGCATTGATTCCACCCCCAAATAAGCCACTGTTTGTTATTAACTGCACAAGAATAATTATTGAAGCAATTAAAACAATTGTGCCTATTGAAATAGCAGTAACAACCTTCTTTTTACGGTTGGGGTCCTCATCGTCCTCGTTATCCTCATCAACATGATAATCATACTTCGGAATGAAACCGCCCCTTGCGTTATTTCTCATAACTCTTGTGGGATTGGTATCATAGGTTGAAACGTAATTAAACAGAGTATTAGGATTCTTGATAATCTCCTCAATATCTATAAGCATTTCGCTTGCGGTCTGATATCTGTCGATAGGATTCTTCTGCATAGCGTGAACGCAGATTTGCTCAAGACCGAGCGGAATATCGCTGTTAATTTCAGTAAGCCTTTTAGCGTCTGCCTGAACCTGCATAAGAGCTACTGAAACAGCATTATCGCCGTCGAAAGGAACAGTTCCCGAAAGCATTTCGTATAATACTACACCAAGAGAATAAATATCCGCCTTTTCATCAGTTGTTTCGCCCTTTGCCTGCTCGGGAGCAATATAGTGAACAGAGCCGATTGCTTCATCGGTTAAGGTTTTGGTTTCGCTTCTTGAAAATCTTGCAATACCGAAATCAGTAACCTTAATATTGCCGTTTGAAAGCAGAATTATGTTCTGTGGCTTTATATCTCTGTGAACAATGCCTTTATCGTGAGCATGCTGAACGGCTCTTAAAATCTGCGTCATAAAGAAGAGTGCATCATTCCAGGTAATTGCACCCTGCTTGTTTATATATTCCTTTAAAGTTATTCCGTCGATATACTCCATTACAATATACTGAAGTCTTTCGCCGAAATTAACATCATATACCTTAACAATATTAGGATGTGATAAAAGAGCGATTGCCTTTGATTCATTCTTGAATCTTCTTTTGAAATCATCGTTCTTTGAATATTCATCCTTAAGTATTTTAACGGCAACAATTCTGTCGTCAACATTATCGTAGGCTTTATAAACAACGCTCATACCGCCAACGCCGATAATTTCCTGAACCTCATATCTGCCGTCAAGTCTTTTTCCAACGTAATTATCCATAAATTAAATATACTCCCTATTTAGCTATAGCAACTACTGTTATATTATCTCCGCCGCCGTTATTATTGGCGCGCTTAACTAATCTGTCTGCAAATGCGTAATACTGACCGTCTTTAATATCCTCTAAAAGATCAGAGGTTGAAACGAAGTTAGATAAACCGTCTGTGCAAAGAATAAGCGTTTCGTTATCGTTTAAATCAAACTGGTCGAAATCAATTTCTATTCTCTTATCAACGCCAACTGCTCGCGTTATTATGTTTTTATTCGGATGATGCTCAGCTTCCTCTGCAGTAATCTTGCCTCTGTCTACAAGGTCCTGAACCATGCTGTGGTCGGTTGTAATCTGAGAAACATTGTCATTACCTGCGATATAAGCTCTGCTGTCGCCTGCGTGGGCAATATAAACAGTATCCTGCCTAACAATAGCGCAAACAACGGTTGTTCCCATTCCTTTAAGCTCATGGTGGGAATCAGCCATATCGTAAACTTCTATATTTGCTGCAGTAATTGCGGAATCAAGCAGATTTTTAATTGAGGAATCCCTCATTTTTTCGTTATAGCACGAGGTTATTTTATCGCTGATAACCTTAACTGCAAGTGCGGAAGCAATATTTCCGCCTGCAGCGCCGCCCATTCCGTCGCAAACAACAGCCCATGCAACCTCTCCGGGAAGCTCGCCTACTGCATAAGCATCCTGATTGCTTTCTCTGATTTTTCCTTTATCTGTTTTAGCAACTATTTTCAAAAAGTTTCACTTCCTTGCTTTTTTCTGCGAAGCTGACCGCACGAGGCATTTATATCCTTGCCAAGTGTTCTTCTTATTGTAGCATTTATTCCCTTTGATTTCAAGATATCAAGAAAATTATTAACCGCTTTTTCAGACGAGCGAACATTGCCTCTTTCCTCAACATCATTAACGGGAATAAGGTTAACATGGCAGTTAAATCCTTTAAGCCTGCCTGCAAGTTCCAATGCACATTCGCTTGAATCGTTAACATCCTTAATCAGCGTATATTCAAATGAAACGCGTCTTGAGGTTTTTGCGTAATAATCTTTGCATGCTTTAATAACTTCATCAACGCCGTATATATCATTTACGGGCATTGTTTTGCTTCTGATTATATCATTCGGTGCGTGAAGGGATATTGTCAGCGTTATCGGCAAGCCTTCATTCATTAAGTCATAAATCTTGTTAACCAGACCGCAGGTTGAAAGCGTTATATCACGCATTGATATATTGAGCGCATTTTCATCATTAACGGTTTTAATGAAATTTATAACATTATTATAGTTATCAAGCGGCTCACCTATACCCATTAAAACTATGTGTGAAATCCTGATACCAAGGTCTTTTTGCGCCGCGTGAAGCTGGCTTTCCATTTCGCCTGAAAGCAGATTTCTTTTAAAGCCTGCAAGTGTTGATGCACAGAATTTGCACCCCATCTTGCAGCCAACCTGGGACGAAACACAGATAGTATAGCCGTATTTATACTTCATAATAACGGATTCAATATATTCACCGTCATTAAGTCTGAAAAGATATTTAACAGTTCCGTCTATTTTTGAAACAAACTTCTGTTCAATTTCACATTTTGAAATCTCAAATTTTTCAGAAAGCTCGCTTCTTAGCACCTTGGATAAATCCGTCATTTCATCAAAAGAAGTAACGCCTTCCCTGTGAAGCCATTTATATATCTGGTCGGCGCGGAATGCGGGCAAACCAAGTGCTTTTATTTCACTTTTAAGTTCTTCTTTAGAAAGGGATTTAATATCGGTCATATCAGTTTTCCAAAACGGCAAAATAGAAGCCGTCTCCGCCATACTCACTCGGGAAAATGGTTTTTTCTTTAATTAGTTTAAACTCGCTGTGATTATCTAAAAATGCTCTTACAACATTTTCATTTTCTCTTTTATTAAGCGTGCAGGTTGAATAAACAAGCCTTGAATCATCCCTAAGATACGCTGACGAGGTTTCAAGGATTTTCAGCTGCAATGCAGGAAGCTCCTTAATGGTGTCAAGCTCCTTATATCTTATTTCAGGCTTTCTTCTTATTATGCCAAAGCCCGAACAAGGAACATCGCAAAGTATTTTATCCGCAGAAGGAATACTTTCTGATAACACTTCTGCATCATTAACCCTTGCATCAATAATATCAAGCCCGAGCCTTTCAGCGCCTGACTTTATCAGCCCGACTCTGTGCTCGTAAATGTCAAAAGCATAAACCTTGCCGCAGTTATTCATATCTTCGGCAATGGTAAAAGCTTTTCCGCCTGGTGCGGAACAGATATCAAGCACTGTGTCGCCTGCTTTGGCTTCAAGCGCCTTTGCACATTCAAATGAGCTTTTATCCTGAATGTGAAACAAACCGTCTTTAAAAGGCTTTAATGCGCTGAGATTAAATGATGAATTAATCTTAACGAGCTCGCCCTCAACTTCACAGTCAACACCGCTGTTAAGAAGCTCATATGAAAGCTCTTCAGCATCAACATACATCTTATTTGGAACTGCAAATACGGGCGGTTTTGTGTTTATAACGCTTAATAGTTTCTCGCACTGCTCGTCGCCGTACATCTTTTTCCAGAAATTGATAAGATTCTGCGGAACAGAATAGCGAACAGATAGATCATCAAGTGTGTTAATATCTATTCTGTTATTATCAACCTTATGTAATACTGCGTTAATCAGATTTTTATAATATGAAACTCCCGTTTGCGATGCAAGCTCAACAGAGGTGTTTATTGCAGCGCTTGAAGGAACCTTATCCATAAAATAAAGCTGATAAGCGCCGATATAAAGAATCAGCTTAACTTTTGGCTTTGTTTTACCGCTTAAATATGGCTTAATCAGATAATCAAGCGTTATTCTTCGTTCAACAACGCCGAGAACAAGACTTGAAATAAAAGCCTTATCCTTGGGTTCAAAGTCTTTAATTGCACTGTCAAGCGCAATATTTGAATAGGCTGAATTCTTTTCAATATCATAAAGTATTTCAAACGCAGTAAGTCTGCTGTTTTTCATCGTCTTCTACCGCCGGAAATAATCAATAATAATCTGAGCATTGTGGCTATTGCAGAAGCAAGCGCTGCAACATAGGTTAATGCTGCGGCAGTTAAAACCTTCTTAGCGCCGATATATTCCTGAGCATCAAGAAAACCGTAGGTCTGAATTGTTTCAAGAGCTCTTCTGCTTGCGTTAAATTCAACAGGCAGAGTTATAAGCTGAAACAGCGCAACAAAGCCATAAAGTGCAAGTCCGATATATGCAATAAGCTCGGAATTAATAAACATACCGATAATGCAAAGCGGAACGCCGAGTGCAGAGCCGATTCTTGTTGCAGGGATTACAAAATTTCTGAATGCCAAAGGCGAATAACCTTGAGCGTGCTGAACTGCGTGCCCTGCTTCATGGCAGGCAATGCCTATTGCCGCAATGCTTCTTGAGCTGAATACCGCTTCCGATAAACATATTGTATTAGTTGAAGGGTTGAAATTATCGGTTAATGTTCCGCCGATTTTCTGTATTTTAACATCGGTAACACCGTTAAGCTGAAGAAGTCGCCAGGCAGCGTCTGCGCCCGTCATATTACTTCTGCTCATAACCTTTGAATACTTATTAAAATTCGACTTAACACTTAACTGACAAATCAGAGCAAATATGAATACGGGAAGAATAACTATTCCCGACATATAATACATCAAATAATAATCCATTCTATTCTCCTAAAACTGAATGAAGTTCTATATTATTTCCCGAAAGAAATGATTTTGTGTCCGTTCTTTTCTTGCCTTCTGCCTGAAGTTCAAGAATTTCAACGCATTTTCCGTCTCCGCAGGAAACTATGAGTCTTTTATTATTATCAACAACCTCGCCCGAATTATTTCCTTTAATATCTGATAAAACGGATTTATGAATCTTAATCGTTTTACCGCCAACTGTGGTTGTTGCAACAGGCCAGGTCTGAAGTCCTCTGATATGATTGTGAACTTCCAAAGCGCTTTTGCTCCAGTCAATCGGGCATAAATCCTTTGTTATCATTTTTGCGTAGCCGAAATCGCCCTCGGGCTGTTTTTGCGGATAAGCTTTTCCGCTTTCAATTAAATCAAGGGTTTCAATAAGAGCGTCTGCACCGATTACGGACAGTCTGTCGAATAATTCAGCAGAAGTTTCGTTTTCGCCTATTTCTGTTTCCTTAACAAGTAAAACATCACCCGTGTCGAGACCTTCATCCATCTGCATAATTGAAACGCCTGTTTTCTTATCGCCGTTGAGAACTGCCCACTGAATAGGAGCGGCGCCTCTGTATTTCGGAAGAAGAGAGGCGTGAACGTTAACACAGCCGTATTTTGCAGCGCAAAGAATTTCTTTAGGCAAAATCTTTCCGTATGCAACAACAATAATAATGTCAGCATTAAGCTCGTTGATAATTTCAACAGCATTGGAATTTTTTATTTTCTCGGGCTGAAATACGGGGATATTATTCTCAAGCGCATAAGCCTTAACGGGCGGCGCAGTTAATATCTGCTTTCTGCCGACGGGTTTATCGGGCTGGGAAAAAACGCCTGCAACAGTATGCTTACTATTATTTAGTTTATCAAGACAAGGAACTGCAAAATCAGGTGTTCCTATAAAAACTATTCTCATTTATCCTCAATCTTCCTTATAATTCTTGATGTAAACAGAATTCCTTCAAGATGGTCGAGCTCGTGACAGAAGCATCTTGCCTTAAGACCTTCACCGGTATAAATATGCCATTTACCGTTTCTGTCCTGCGCTTTAACCTGAACCTTTGCAGGGCGCTTTGTTATTCCGCTTTCACCTGGAACCGAAAGGCATCCTTCCGATTCCTCCTGCGTTCCCTCCTGCATTGTTATTTCGGGGTTTACAAGCTCAATTCTGCCGTCACCCACATCGAGCACAACAACTCTTTTGAGCATACCGACCTGAACGGCTGCAAGACCTACGCCGTCCTCAGCATACATTGTATCAAACATATCATCAATAAGAACGCCAAGCCTGTCATCAAACTTTTCAACAACTCTGCTTTTCTTATTTAAGATAGGGTCGCCTACCTTAACAACATTTCTAAGTGCCATGATATTCTCCTGTTTTTTAGAAGTAAAATGCGTTCCACCTCATCCGTCGGCTTTGCCGCCACCTTCCCCTCAAGGGGAAGGCTATAAGGTTTTATTATTTATAGTTCATTGGGATTAATATCAATGGAAATACTAATCTCTTTGAACTCCTTCATTTTATTAATGTTTTTCAAAACCTCAGTTATCATAGAGCGAATGCCCGATGAATTCTTGCATTTGATTGCAAGTCTGTATCTGAAGCTGTTATTTATTTTCGCAACCTTTGCAGGTGTCGGACCGAGAACAATAATTTTATTATTTAAGGTGCTGTTCAGTTTTATCAGCTCATCAAAAAAAGCTTTTGCACAAAAGGCAACCTTATTCTCGTCCTCACCGCTGAAGAATGCACAAATAATATCGCAATACGGCGGATAAATCAGATATTTTCTGAGCTCTATTTCATTATTATAAAAGCCCTTATAGTCCTGATTTGCCGCAAATTCAACAGTTATGTTATCGGGATTTACGGTTTGAATAACCGCCCTTCCCCTTTCGCTTCTTCGTCCTGCCCTGCCGACTACCTGAGTAATGAGGTCAAAGGATTTTTCGCTTGCGTTATAGTTTTCGTCATAGAGCGAATTATCGGCATTAACAACGCCGACAAGCGTAACATTCTCAAAATCAAGCCCCTTTGCAACCATCTGCGTTCCAATCAGAATATCGTATTCACCGTTTTTGAAGGAATCTAAAATCTTCTGATGTGAAAACTTTGCAGAGGTTGTGTCCGCGTCCATTCTGAGAATACGGGCTTCTGGGAAAAGCGACTGAATTTCATCCTCAATTCGCTGAGTGCCGAAGCCGCTGTATCTGATTTGAGTATTTCCGCATTCAGGGCAGATATTATCAAGCCGTTTTGAATAACCGCAGTAGTGACACATAAGCCTGTTATTGTAGCTGTGGTATGTCAGCGAAATTGAGCAGTTTGGGCATGTTACAATATGTCCGCACTCATTGCAGGCAATAAATGTGTTATATCCCCTTCTGTTTATCAAAAGAATGGTTTGCTTGCCGCTTTCAAGATTACTTTTAATAAGCTCTTTCAAAGTTGATGAAACGGGCGTTTTATTGCCGAGCTTCATCTCTTTTTTCATATCAACAAGAATAACCTCGGGAAGAGGCGTGTCGCCGTATCTTTCGTCAATCTCACATAAAACATACTTGCCGTTTTTTGCTGCGCTGTATGTTTCAATACTCGGTGTTGCAGAGCCCATTAAAAACAGAGCACTATTATATTTTGCTCTGAAACGCGCAACATCCTTTGCGTTATATCTCGGCGTACGTTCTGATTTATAAGTATGCTCCTGCTCTTCATCCATAACAATAAGACCGAGGTTATCAATGGGCGCAAAAATAGCAGAACGAGTTCCTATTACAATTCTTGCGTCACCGCGGCTAACTCTTTTATATTCATCGTTTCTTTCACCGAGGGATAAACCGCTGTGAAAAACGGCAACCTTATTGCCGTATCGCTTATGAAATATGCTGAGAGTCTGCGGAGTTAAGGCAATTTCGGGAACCATTAAAATAACGCCCCTGTTCATCGCAATAGTTTCATCAATTAGCTTTAAATAAACCTGCGTTTTACCGCTGCCCGTAACACCGTATAAAAGCCCCGTTCCGCCGCCTTGAAGCATTTTTGAAAAGGTTTCAAAAGCATTATTCTGTGCATCTGATAAAGTTATTTCCTCGGCTTCACAAACGGAATTGACATTATAGGGATTTCGCAGAATCTCTTTCTGATAGAATTCGGCTATCCCTGCTTTTTCAAGGTTTTTGAGCACGGATATTCCAACAGAACAGAATTCACAAACCTCGTTAACTCCCGCAGCGCCGACATCAAGAAGCAAATCGCAAACAATCTTCTGCTTTTTGGTAAGCCTGCCGATAAGCTCATCATACTCACTGACAAGTCTTATCATTCTTTCGCCCTTGGATTTAATTTTGCCGTATCCGCGCGGAAGCATCTGTTTCAGGCAATCATAGGTTGTGCAAAAGCACCTCTCTTTAAGCCATAAAGCAAGCTTTACCATTTCATCCGATAAAGCCTTCTCGCCGACATTAGAAATGCTTTTTAAGCCCTGCGCTTCACCTTCGGTTATGCTTACAACAATGCCGTGCCTTATTGCATTACCTTTACCGAAAGGAACGGAAACCTCTGTGCCGACAGATACTTTTTCAATTAACTCTTCGGGTATAACATAGCTGTAGTCCGTGTCGTAGCTGAAAAAAGTATTATCTACTGCAACAGTTGCAATATTTTTCATTATTTTCTTTTAAGCTCTTCGGGCTCTTCAATAACATATTTGCCGTCGCAGATTTCTGTGATAGCTGATGAAACAGTTTTCTCTTCAATGATTTCGTGCTTTTCAATAGCATCATCTCTGATTTCTCTTGCTCTTTTAGCTGTTCCGATAACAAGAGAATAACGGCTGTTAACATTATTTAACATTTTCTTTAAATCAGGATTAAACATAGTAAATCTCCTTAAAAATATTTCTTTACTTATTAAATCTATCCGAAATCTGTTCGAGTTCAAGATAGCTTAAAACAACATTATCAGAATCGGTTATAATAACGCTCTGAGTTTTTCTTCCGTGAGTTGCATCAATAAGTGTTCCCTTTTCCTTGCTTTTCTGAACAATTCTTTTGACGGGCGCGGATTCGGGTGAAACTATTGAAATAACTCTGTCGGCATTAACTAAATTGCCGAACCCAACATTAACTAAGTTCATATAATCACCTTATTAATATCGCATTAAGATTATTCTATATTCTGAACCTGTTCTCTGATTTTCTCAACCTCAGCCTTGATTTCAACCACTCTTCTTGCAATTTCAACATCGTTTGCCTTAGAGCCGATTGTGTTGGCTTCGCGGTTGATTTCCTGAATGAGGAAATCCATTTTTCTTCCGACGGGTTCAGAGGATTCAAGAAATTCATTTAACTGGTCGATATGGCTTCTGAGTCTTACAGTTTCTTCGGCAACTGCAACCTTATCGGCAAAAATAGCAACCTCCTGAATGATTCTTGCTTCATCAAGGGATGCATCACCGATAAGCTCGTGAACACGCTGAACAAGCTTATCGTTATATTCCTTAACGGTTTGCGGTGAGCGCTCTTCTATAAAGGACACAATATCAATAATATGTTCCCCGCGGGACTTAATATCATTATAAAGCTTCTCGCCCTCGCAAATTCGCATCTGGGTGAATTTTTCAAGCGCCTGCTCGCAAACTGCTTTAACATCGTTCCAAAGCTGTTCTTCATCCTCTTCGCTCTTTTTAACAATTAAAACATCTGAAAAACGAGCTATGGAATATGCACCGAAATCCTCTTTAAGAGAATATGTTTCGCTGATTTCCTTAAGCGCTTTAACATATGCCTTTGCAAGAGTGTTGTTAACAACAACATCCGCAGCTTCGGTATTAAGCGCTTCAATGCTGACAAAGCAATCAACCTTGCCCCTTGAAACCTTTGAATTAATAAATGATTTGAGTTTATCATCAATAAAACCGTATTGCCTCGGGATTCTTGAAGAGAATTCAAAATATCTGTGATTAACGGATTTAATCTCAACAGTTATAACATAGCCGTTGAGCTCGCCAACTGCTCTTCCGAATCCTGTCATTGACTTAAGCAAATATATCACCTCTCTAACTTTAAATAATTATAATTAATGTAAATTTCAAGGTCAATAGTTTGTTAACAGTTTATTTACAATATTAATATTTGTTTTACATTTAAAACATCAAAAAATTGCAGATTAGAGAACATCCCCTAATCTGCAAGTTATACATAAATGTTTTAATTAATTATAAAGTTAACACCGGAATAGTTCCGCCGCCGGGCTGGTCTGAATTTGTTTCCCAGCCGTTTGTAGCATCTGCAAGATGAGAATCTGTTAATACATCCTCTCTCTTCATTGCTACAACTTTGAATTCGGGTTCGTTATATGCTTTTGTCATATACTTCCCCCCTTATGCGTTGAACTTAGCTTCACATGCTGCTGCATATCTGTATACACCCTTTGCGAGGTTATCAAGCTCTGTTGATGTGTTTGTTTCACTTCTGAGA
>SVQE01000035.1 GCA_015065505.1 Oscillospiraceae bacterium | reverse complement strand
GCACACGGGGACATTCCTCGCCCTAACCGAACCCTTTATATTTGTTTTGCGTAGAGGTGTGTCCCCATTGAAAGCGAATAGACGCTGCCTTTTTACTTCACTATCGGCAGCGATAAACTAAAATTGCCCTCAGGCATTTTTAGTTTTGGGCAAATTTTGGGCAAATATTGGTCGAAATTATGGTCAGAAATTTTGACTCATTTTCTTTTTTTTATGTACTGGATTTTGGGTGAAGTTCAGAGCTTCGCCCTTCATTATTCTGGCGGATTTAATATTTTTGTCGATGTTCGGAAGCGTGAGTTTAATTATGATTTATATATCAACAACTATATACGTCTTTAGTGCATACCTTATAGCTTTTTTTCAGCCACCAGCATTATCCATCCGTTTCGGTCAACTTCCTTTATTACATTAAAACCATTCTTTTTCCAGAAATGATTTGATTGCGGATTGTTTTTGTCTATTGCTAAACGTATGGAGGATTTGCCGATTGATTTGAGATATTCGGAAGTTTCTTTAATGATAGACGTTCCTTTTTGCTGACTCTGATAATCTGTGTTCATCATAAAGAAACCGATATATGCAGTTTCGTTATTCGGATAGCCGTCTATTAAGTCCATAACGGCAACCAATGTGTCTTTTTCAAAGAAGCCAACATAATACTTATCAGATAATGGTATATTCGGAGGAGTAATATGCATATCATTAAGTATTTCCTCTTTTGTCGGATTTGCTTCAGAGTATTGATAGAATAATTTGTTGCCATAACAAAGATTCAATATGTTTTCAACATCTGAATCAACCATTTTACGCACAATGTATTTTTTGCTGAGCTTTTTAACATCTATCATTTGATATCTCCATAAATTACGGTTTGCAGAAGATATTATACATCAGGAAATACCATACCGTCAAGAAGTGTTGAGTCATAAAGGGCTTTTCTAATGTAACAGAAGAATTCAAAAGAATTCAAGGGAAACTTATCCGAAGAAAACTTTGGTCAATATTTTGGGCAAATTTTGGGCAGGCTGTTTCAGAAATTCCCATTTTATGCGGGTTTACAGCCGAACTTTGCCTTTCAGATTAACGGCTAAAGCATAAAAAACGTCCCGCACGGTTGTGCGGGATTTTTTAATGAATTGCGAAAACGCATTAATTGCCTTCGGCATGAATTGCACACTGTGTGCATAAATTGCCCGAGGGCATTATTTTTTTAGCAATTCAATTCATTGAGCAAGCGTAACGCCGCGAAAATTCATGACTGCCTCGCAGTCAATTCATATGGAAGGCTTTGTTGTTCTGCCTGAATATAAAGCGCTTTGTGAAAGGCTGCTTAGTAAAGAAATAACAATGTCAGAATACATCGCCGCAGTAAAAGCAATGCAGGGGATAAATGCCTATAGTATTGATTCAATTAGTGCTGATTGTTAAAAACTCATTGCTTTTTTATAGAACAGGCGACAAAAACACAGTTGAATAATAATGCACGATATGTTATCATACCTAAATAGAGGTATGAATATGGAATTCAAAGATTATAGTTTTATCTGTAAACTGAACACCAAATATCTGCAGGATGAATTCGGCGCGTTGGCAACTGATGAATTGATTCTGACTTTTGAGCGCGATGAACACATCAAGGAACGGCATAAGGATGATTATCAGTTGTTCCATCAATGTGTGATTGATGTGATTCGGATTCCGGATGTGATATTAAAGGATTCCAAGAATCAAAACACGGTGTTTTACATAAAATATATTGAAGAAACAAATCTGAATATTGTTGTTCGTCTATCACTTGAAACAGAGAACAGCGGCAGAAAGAATTCCGTAATTACTTCATACCGCTTAGGAAAGAAAAATTTGAAAAGATTTATGAAAAATAATAAAACTCTTTACAATCGCAAATGAATTGGCTATAATATAAGTGAAGAGATGACTTAGAAGTAGAGAGTGTGCTGCTACGCACCCTATGGGTCAAAAGAAATGCGGAATTGGCACCACCGCCGAAGTCGTTTCATAAAGAGGTAATGCAGAAATGCGTTGCCTCTTTTTTTAATGAATTGCGAAAACGCATTAATTGCCTTCGGCATGAATTGCACTGCGTGCATGAATTGCCCGAGGGCATTATTTTTTTAGTAATTCAATTAATTATAGTTCTTGAAAAAATGTTTAGAGTATGCTATATTAATAGTGAAATAGTTTAACTAAGCAGGTGATATTTTGAAAAATATTGTTAAAAAGACTCTTGCTGCAATACTGAGCCTTACTTTGATAGTATCAACTCTTTTTGCACTCGGAATAAATGTTGCTTCTGCCGCAACAAGCGGACAGTGTACTTCAACCATTAACTGGTCTTATAATACTGCAACGAAAACGCTTACTTTAACGGGAAGAGGCGTTATGCCCGACTACCGTGCAACTAATATCGGAACTAATAAAAAATCACCATGGGAAAGCGAAAAAATCGGAGATAGCACAATAAAAGTGCTGATGCAGAACCTTGTTGTGGGTGAGGGAATAACCGAAATCGGTGAGTATAATTTTTATAACTGCACTGCTTTGAAATCCGTTCAGCTTCCGTCAACCCTTAAGTCAATCGACGGAATGGGCGCAGGAACGGACCTTGCTTCTGCAAGCTACGGCGCATTTCAGAACTGCGAATCGTTAACAGAAATTGCATTCCCCGAAGGACTTGAAACCATAGAACCCTATGCTTTCAAGAACTGCAAATCGCTTAAAAGCGTATCATTCCCGAATTCACTTAAAACACTCGGAAAGTGTTCATTCCTTCTTTGTGAATCACTTGAAACTGTTTCGTTCGGAACGGGTCAGCTTACAGAAATAGGTGAAAACGCCTTTAATTCCTGCGGTGTTAAGCGCATTAACTGGGGCTCGATAACAGATGTTTCTGCTCAGGCTTTTTATTCCTGTAATATCAAAGACCTTGAATTTCCCGAGCAGGTTAAATCAATAGGAAGCCGTGCATTTGCTAATAACACTTCGCTTATGAATGTTAAGATTAATAATGCAAGCATGGAATTCAAGGGAACAAACAGTAAAACATCAAACAACTTCTCGGGCTCAAATCAGACCGTAACTATTATCGGTCACAGCGCGTCAACTGCACAAAAGTTTGCAAGCGACTACGGTTATACCTTCGTTTCGATGGATGACTGCGACCATACCGACACAAGAACCGAAGTAATAAAAGAAGCAACCTGCACCGAAACGGGAACACAGCAGATTATCTGCAATAACTGCGAATTCCTTGTAAATGAAAGCGAAATTCCTGCACTCGGTCATAATTATGAATTGGTTGCTGAAAATGATTCAACCGACCTTGACGGACATATCTACCGTTCATATGAATGCACACGCTGCAAGGATGAAAATGTAACCGTTGAGCACTCAATGGAGAAGAATTCCATCTACCATGTTTGGAAGGAAGGCTATTACGAAATTTCATATATAACAGAACCTACCTGCACAACGGGCGGTATTGCAACATATACCTGCACGGTTGATGGCTGCGTTAATACACTTGGCAGACCCACGAGCGACAGAATGATTGTTACCTCGGGGCATAAGGTTGAAAACTGGACAGAAACACCTGCAACCTGCACTAAAGAGGGAAGCAAAACGGGCGTCTGCACGGTTTGCCATGAAAGGATAACCGAAACAATTCCTGCAACGGGTCATAAATATGATGAAACAAACCTTGTAAGCACCGTTGAAAATGAGGAAAACGGTCATACTTACTACTATTTCAGATGTCAGAACTGCAATCAGTTAGTTGAGGAAAAAGAGCATAATGCATGGGTTGAGGGCGGTTATACAAGAACCGAGCTCACTAATGCAACCTGCACGGTTCCCGGTCTGGCAAGGGATACCTGCAATATTTGCGGCGAAACAAGAACAAAGGCAATTCCTGCAACAGGACAGCATGTTTATGAAGAAACCGACCGCAAAGAGCCCACGTGTACAGCAAGGGGAACAATAACCTATACCTGTACTCTCTGCGGACAAACAAGAACCGAATATATTCCTGCACCGGGTCATGATTATATTCTTGACAAAGAATCAAGTATAGATCCGAGCTGCACAAACAGCGGAAGAAGCGTTTATATCTGTTCGGTTTGTTCGGCAACAAAAACCGAAACAGTTCCCGCAACAGGGCACACACCTAAAGAGGGAACTTATAATATTGTAACCGAACCAACCTGCACAAAAACAGGTCTGGCTGTTGCAACCTGCGCCGTTTGCGATTCAGCGTATGAAGAAACGATTGAAGCACTCGGTCACGATTTTCAGGATATTGAAACCGATTTGGCTGCCGAAGGCAAGCCGGGTCATGTTCTTGCCGTTCCAAGCTGCACACGCTGCTCGGTAACAGAAACAGGAAGAATTGTTCATAAGGACTGGATAGAGGGTTATTACACCACTTCGGGCACAACCGTTTCAACCTGTGAAACAACCTATTCGATTGATACCTGCGACATCTGTAACGAAAGAAGAAGCGTTGAGCATCCCGGCATCGGGCACGAATTTATCTTCGTAAGCCAGAATTACGAGGGCGTAACACTTCTGTGCAGACATTGTGCAACAAGAATACTTATTTCACCCGAAACTCTGCTTGAATACTGGGAAGAGGTTTCGCCCATAAATATGGCGCCCAACAGAACCGAAACCGATAATTCGGGCTATCTTGATATGGACGGAAACAGAATCCTCAATGCTAAGGACTATGCAAGAATAGTTAACCTCTGCAAGAAGCAAAAAGAGCTTATTGATGAATACAATAATAAGCTGAATGATGACTACAACAGAGATTATGTTGACGGCGGCGAGCTTACTGAAGGCAAAACGGGAATAACTGTTGAAATCAAAGATGAAGACGGCACAATTACGCCGGGTTATGAGTTTACATTCACGCCGAGCAAGAGCGGAACATATGATTTCTATTCATCAGCCACTATTGACACATCTTCGCTCACCGATTTAGACCTTTCAGCACTTGAAGGAATTGATTTATCGGGTATCGGCACAGGTACGGAAACAGAAACGGGAACCCCGGGCTTAAGCGATATAGAAGCTGCTGCCGCACTTACCGACCCCGTTGCATATCTGACCGTTGACGGCGCTGATGAATGGGCGGCATTCGATGATAACAGCGGAAATATCAGAAATTTCAGAATTACCTATGAATGTGTTGCAGGCGTAACATACCGACTTAAAACCTGCTTAAGCAATCCTGAGGCAACCGGCACATATAAGATTTATGCCGTAAGACAGGGCGCTGATGATGAGAATTATTCAAGAACCTTTGTTGACGGCGGTGCGCTCACAGAGAGCAGCTACCTCGGAAAAGAGGTAAAAATAACCGATGAGAGCGGTTATGATTTCACATTCACAGCCTCTAAGAGCGGAAAATACCGTTTCTATTCGGCAAGCACAAAGGAAACCTTTGCATATTTCGAGCCCGAAGGAGCGGATAAATGGGTTGAGTATTCAGAGGGCGGCTCGCTGAACAGCTTCTCGATTGAATATGAATGCGAAGCAGGAAAAACATATCATATTAAAACGGGACTTTGCGACGAAAACGAAACGGGAACCTACCGCGTATTCGTTGTAGCACCCATAAGCACAAACTAATGTATTTCGCAGGCGGAAGATTAATTTTTCGCCTGTGTTTTTTTACCGTTTTGTAACTTATTTTTAATTCTATATACTTTACTTTATTGTATATTTATATTATTATATATAAGAATAATATATTGCTTGGAGGTAATACTTATGAGCGTAAAATATAAAAGAATTTTGCTGAAAATCAGCGGTGAAGTTCTTGCAGGTCCCCACGATAGGGGAATTGATAACGACACGGTTATTAGAATCTGCAAATCAGTTAAAAAGGTTGCAGACCTCGGTGTTGAGGTCGGAATCGTTGTTGGCGGCGGAAACTTCTGGAGAGGCCGCACAAGCGAGCATATGGACAGAACAAGAGCAGACCATATCGGAATGCTTGCAACTGCAATGAATTCGCTTGCACTCTGCGATGCACTTGAGCAGCTCGGCGCAACAGTTCGTGTTCAGACTGCCATTGAAATGCGTCAGATTGCAGAGCCCTATATCAGAAACAGAGCTATCCGTCACTTCGAAAAGGGAAGAATTGTTATTTTCGGCTGCGGAACGGGCTCACCCTTCTTCTCAACAGATACTGCTGCCGCACTCAGAGGCGTTGAAATTAATGCAGACGCACTTCTTAAGGCAACAAATGTTGACGGCGTTTACGATAAAGACCCGAATAAGTTTGATGATGCAGTTAAGTATGATGAGGTAACCTTTATGGAGGTTCTTACAAACGACCTTAAGGTTATGGATTCAACCGCATTTTCACTTTGCAAGGATAACAATATGCCTATTATCGTTTTCAATCTTAACGACCCCGATAATATGCTCAGAGTTGTTAACGGCGAAGAAATAGGAACAACAGTTAAAAATTAAGTTGGCGTTTGGCATTTGGTGTTTCGGTTCAACTTCAAACGAAATACAATCGGAGCGAAGCAACCCGAAACTCCACACTCCACTCTCCACTTTCAACACTAAATTAAGGAGTAATTTATGGAACAGGTATTTGAAAAAACAAAAAGCAGAATGGAAAAATCACTTGATGCACTCGACAGAGAGTATTCATCAATCAGAGCAGGAAGAGCAAATCCGAAGGTTTTGGATAACATTTTGGTTGACTACTACGGAACACCCACAAGAATCGACCAGATGGCTGCTGTTTCCGTTCCCGAGCCCAGACTTTTAACAATTCAGCCCTGGGATGCTTCAATGCTTAAGGAAATCGAAAAAGCAATCAATACATCTGAAATCGGAATCAATCCTCAGAACGACGGCAAGGTTATCCGTCTTGCATTCCCTCAGCTCACAGAGGAGCACAGAAAGCAGCTTGTTAAGGATGTTTCTAAGAAGGCAGAGGAAGCTAAGGTTGCTATCCGTAATATCAGAAGAGATGCTATGGATGACATCAAGAAGCTTAAGAAGGATAATGCAATTACCGAGGACGACCAGAAGGACGGCGAAAAGGAATTGCAGAAGATTACAGATAACTACATCAAGCAGATTGATGATATGAGCGCAAAGAAGGAAAAGGAAATTCTTTCAATTTAAGCTGTTTCATTTTGCTGTGTCGGGCACTGCGCCCGTCATTAAGCAGCGTGAAACTCGAAACTGAAAAAATGGGCGGATTGCTTCCGCCCTAAAACTCTTTTTCAGAGGGTGTAATTATGGCTATTTTTTCAAAGAAAACCAAAACCGAAGATGCAAAATTTGAGGTTCTTCCAACACATCTCGGCATTATTATGGACGGCAACGGAAGATGGGCAAAGAAAAGAGGACTTCCGCGCTCGGCAGGGCATAAGGCAGGAGCAAATGTTTTCAGAACCATTTCCGATGAATGTGCTAACCTCGGCATTAAATATGTAACCTTTTATGCGTTTTCAACCGAAAACTGGAAGCGCCCGAAGGAAGAGGTTGACGCTCTTATGTCGCTTTTCAAGGATTATCTTCTTGAAGCAAAAGCCGATATGGTTAAAGCAGGAAATAACAAGATTAAATTTATCGGCGAGCGCGACGGAATAAGCGCCGAGCTTCTCAAGCTTATGGATGAAGCGGAGGAGGAAACTGCTTCCCATACGGGAACTACGGTTTACCTTGCTGTGAACTACGGCGGAAGACAGGAGATAGTTTCGGCTGTAAACGCTCTGATAAAAGAAGGCAAAGAGGAAATAAACGAAAAGGATATTTCGGATAATATATACACCTATCCCGAATGCGATTTGATAATCAGACCTTCGGGTGAGCAGAGATTATCAAACTTCCTTTTGTGGCAGGCGGCATACAGTGAATTCTGGTACAGCGATGTTCTGTGGCCCGATTTCAAAAAGGAAGATTTGTATAAGGCGCTCAGTGATTTTGAAAGCCGAAACAGAAGATTCGGAGCTTAGTTAATTACGAATTACGAGTTACGAATTACGAATTTCGGGTGGGAACACCCACACCCGATTGTAAGGAGCGGTGCTTAAACGCTTCTATTTATTGGAGGTAAAAAAATGAAAACAAGAGTTATAACCGGAGCAGTGCTTCTTGCACTTCTTGCAGTAGTTGTATGGCAGATATACACACCGATTTTTGTTATTGTGTTTTCACTTCTCTCTGCAATAGCTGCAAACGAGATTATGAAATGTGCAAAAATCAGCAACAAATTCATTGTTATTCTCGGAACAATAACTGCATTCTGCATTCCGTATTTATCAAGCGCAAGCATTCTTGAGCCGATTGTCAGCACGGAAATGTGGGGAAAGATAATCGGCTTTGTTCCAAAGTTCGTCTGGGTGACTGCGATTATTCTTGCATTCTTCCTTGCAATGCTTAAGGATTATGCACACACAAAGTTTGAGGATGTTGCAATAGCAATTGTTGCAGGCTTGATTGTTCCTGCAGTATTTTCGATTTTCGGCATACTCAGGGATATAGACGGCTTCCACAATCAGCTCGGCATATATTTCATTTTCTATGCTCTTATCTGCGCTCTTGCAACCGATACGGGCGCTCAGCTTGGCGGAATGGCATTCGGCAAAACAAAAATGAGCCCGAATATTTCACCGAAGAAAACAATCGAAGGCGCTGTTTGCGGAATTATTTTCTCGGTTGCGCTCAACGCCGCTGCTATTGCATTATATAATCATTTCGCAGTTATCGGCTTAACCAAAACCCAGGCAAGCGTTGTTTTGATTGCCGCACCCTTCATTTCATTTATGAGTATGATGGGCGACCTTACCGCATCCGTTCTTAAAAGAAACTTTGATGTTAAGGATTTCGGCAAGATTTTCCCGGGTCACGGCGGAGTTATGGATAGATTCGATTCATCAATGTTCACTCTTCCGCTTGCATACTGCGTTGCATTATTTGTTGTTTGAGGTTAATTATGACAAAGAATATTTCGCTGCTGGGCTCAACGGGTTCAATCGGAACTCAGAGCCTCGATGTTTGCAGAATGCACGGCTACAATGTTATATGCCTCACTGCAAACTCTAATGTTGATATTATAGAAAATCAGGTCAGGGAATTTAAGCCCGAGCTTGTTTGCCTTATGAATGAAGATTCGGCAAAGGAGCTTAAAACTAAAATTGCCGATACAAATACAAAGGTTGTTTCGGGAATGCAGGGGCTTATTGAATGTGCAACCTACGATGGCGCGGACACAGTTTTAAATTCCGTTGTCGGTATGGTTGGACTTCAGCCGACGCTTGAAGCAATAAAGGCAAAGAAAACTATCGCCCTTGCAAATAAGGAAACGCTTGTTGCAGGCGGTCACCTTGTTACAAATCTTGCAAAGGAAATGGGCGTTGCAATTCTTCCCGTAGACAGCGAGCATTCAGCCATTTTCCAGGCGCTTCAGGGCTGCCCGAATGAAAAGGCTGTTAAGAAAATAATACTTACAGCCTCGGGCGGACCGTTTTTCGGCAAAACGCTCTCAGAGCTTGAAAATGTAACAGCTGCCGATGCACTTAAGCATCCCAACTGGGATATGGGTGCAAAAATCACCATTGACAGTGCAACAATGATGAATAAGGGGCTTGAATTCATCGAGGCAAAGTGGCTGTTTGATATGAAGAATGAGGATATTGAAATTGTTATTCACAGAGAGTCCGTTCTTCACAGCGCAATCGTTTATCAGGATAATTCAATGATTGCTCAGCTCGGTGTTCCCGATATGAGAATACCCATTCAGTATGCTTTAACATATCCCGAAAGAAAGCCGAGTCCCGTTAAGGAGCTTAAGCTTTCAGATTATGCAAAGCTAACCTTCTTCGAGCCCGATTATGAAACCTTCAAATGCATTGATGTTTGCAAAAATGCTATTGAGCTCGGCGGACTTCATCCTGCTGCTGCCAACGGCGCAAACGAAATAAGCAACAGATTATTCCTTGAAGGTAAAATTAAATTCAATGATATTGCATATCTTAATAACGAAGCTATGAAAAATGCTAAGGACATCAAGGATTTCACTCTTGAGGATGTTCTTGAAGCAGATTCACAGGCGAGAAAATATGTTTTGGAGACGGTAGGTTGTTAGTTAATATCTGGAATACGGTTTATCCCGTATTAATTGCAATTTTGTTTTTTGAATTAATAATCATCATTCACGAAGGCGGTCACTTCGTTGCGGCAAGGCTGATGAAAATCAAGGTTAACGAGTTTTCAGTCGGTATGGGACCAAAGATTTTTCAGTTCAAAAAGGGCGAAACAACATATTCACTCAGATGGATTCTCTTCGGCGGCTATTGCTCAATGGAGGGCGAGGACGAGGACAGCGAGGATGAAAGAGCCTTTTCAAACAAAAAGGTTATTCAAAGAATATTCGTTGTTGTTGCAGGCGCACTGATGAATCTTGTGCTCGGCTTCATAATCGTTAGCATAATTGTTTGCTCTCAGAATCTTGTAGGAACAACGGTTATTGCAAGATTTGACGATGATGCAAAAAGCTCACAGGTTCTTATGGTCGGCGACGAAATTAAATCAATCGACGGAATGCGTGTTTACACTTCAACAGATGTTACAACCGGTCTCACCCGAAGCGCTGATAACACACTTGATATGGTTATCATCAGAGACGGCAAGGAAATGAAGGTAACTGCCGAATTTGATATGGAAAAATACGAGGGAAAACAGTTCATAAAAATGGACTTCTGGATTCTCGGCAAGGATAAAACCTTTACGGGAGTAATCAAAGAAACGGCAATGCAGTTCATTTCTTATGCACGAATGGTTTTCCTTTCGGTGCACGATTTAATAGTCGGCAGATACGGCGTATCGGACTTAAGCGGTCCTGTTGGTGCGGTCAGCGTTGTTTCAACGGCTGTTAAAACAAGCAGCATATCAATGCTCAGAATAATGGCGCTGCTTACAATAAATGTCGGGCTGTTTAATCTGTTTCCGATTCCTGCACTTGACGGCTGGCGCTTGTTCCTTCTGATATTCGAGGGAATATTCAGAAAGAAGCTTCCTTCAAAATGGGAATGGGTTATAAACGCCGTAGGGCTTGCCCTTCTTCTGCTGTTAATGGCAGTTATAACATTCTCAGATATATCAAAACTAATATAATGGCTGTGCGCAGCACCCGAGAACTCGGAGCTCGGGGCTCGGAACTCGCAACTTATCAATGGAGAATAAAAATGAACAGACAAAGTAGAAAAATTAAACTCGGTAACACAACTCTCGGCGGAGATTCAAAAATACTTGTTCAGAGTATGCTCAATATTCCTGCAGAAAACATTCAGGGCAGTGTTGAGCAGGCGATAGAGCTTGAAAAAGCAGGCTGTGAGGTTATTCGTTTTGCCATTCCGAATGAAAATGCTCTTGATTTGATAGAGCCGATTAAAAATGCTGTTTCGGTTCCCCTTGTTGCGGATATTCATTTTGACTACCGTCTTGCACTTGGCGCAGCTGAAAGAGGAATAGATAAAATAAGAATTAACCCCGGCAACATCGGCGATGAAAGCAGGGTTAAGGCTGTTGCGGATATATGCAGGCAAAAGCAGCTTCCAATCAGAATCGGCGTTAACTCAGGTTCTCTTGAAAAGGAAATTCTTGCAAAACACGGCTCACCGACACCTGAAGCACTTGTGGAATCTGCAATGTTCCATGCTTCACTTCTTGAAAAATTCGATTTTAACGATATCGTTATTTCAATAAAATCCTCGAATGTTAACACAATGATTAGAGCCTATGAGCTTGCGGCTGAAAAATGCGACTATCCGCTTCACCTCGGAGTAACCGAGGCAGGAACCGAGAGAATGGGAATGATTAAATCCTCAATCGGAATCGGCTCGCTTTTAGCTCACGGAATAGGCGACACAATAAGAGTCAGCTTAACGGATTCACCCGTTAAAGAGGTTTATGCAGCATTCGATATTCTTAAAGCGCTCGAGCTTAAAACAGACTGCCCCTATCTTGTTTCGTGCCCGACCTGCGGAAGAACTAAAATTGATTTGGTTTCCCTTGCAAAGCAGGTTGAGGAAAGACTAAGGGGCTGCACAAAGCCCATCAAGGTTGCGGTTATGGGCTGCATAGTTAACGGTCCCGGTGAAGCCAGGGAAGCCGATATCGGAATCGCAGGCGGCGACGGCTGCGGACTTATCTTCAAGAAGGGCGAAATTCTTCGCAAGGTTGACGAAGCAGACCTTCTTGATGAGCTTATGAAAGAAATTGAAAAACTATAAGGAAATTGAGAAATAGAAATGAATGAATTCTATAAATATTTTTCAAACTACATAGATGAACGCGATTTGCAGAGCATTGCATATGCCCGTATTCTGCATATGAGCGTTGAAAAGGACGCAAGAGTTCTTTATCTTGAATTAACCAATGACGAGGTTGTTGATTATTCAACCATTGAAAGAATTCAGAAGTCCATTTGCGGTAATATGAATTTAAAAAAGGTTTTAATTTCGCTGAAATACCCGAAAAGCCTTTTTGATATAGAAAATATTGAAAAAATAATATCTCCGATCAGGCAGACGCACACTGTTGTTAACGGCTTTTTCGACGGCGTTGATGCCGAGGTTGAGGATAACACCTTAACCCTCTGTCTGAAAAAGGGCGGCAAGGAGCTGCTTGAAGCGCAGAAGGTTGATATAGAAATATCAAAGCTGCTTTATAATCAGTTCGATATTGATATGGATGTTTCATTTATGGAGGTTGAAAGCTTCGATATTGAAAAAGCTGTGCGCGAGGCTGTTGCAGCAAGAGAGGAAGAGGAAAAGAAGCTTAAGGAAGAAAAGAAAAAGAATATTAAGCATACCCTTCTTAACGGCACACCTCTTTATGACGACACAAGAAGAGTTGTTTTCGGCAACACAATCCGCTATCAGCCCACACCGATTAACGAAATAACACCCGATGATGATTTAATCACTGTCTGGGGCGATATTCTTAATATGGAATGCCGCGAAACAAAGCGCGGAATTTCAAAAATTCTCACCTTCGATATTTCGGATTACACCTCATCAATGTCAGTTAAAATCTTTGCTAGGAGCGCAGAGGTTGACGGTGCGGAAAAGGCGCTTAAAAACGCCCAAACGGTTATTGTTTCGGGAACATATCAGTTTGATAAATTCAATAATGAATATGTTCTTGTTCCATCGAGTATCGAAACAGTTGAGAAAAGTGAAAAGATGGATGAAGCACCGAGAAAAAGGGTTGAGCTTCATCTGCATACCTCGCTTTCCGAAATGGACGCAATCAATGCACCCAAGGAGCTTGTTAAAAGAGCTGCCAAGTGGGGACACAAGGCTATTGCGGTTACCGACCACGGCGTTGTTCAGGCACTTCCCGAAGCTTACGGCGCCGCAAAGGCAAGCGGTATAAAGCTTATTTTAGGTATGGAGGGATATCTTGTTGACGATGAGCTCTATCCCGATTTTATGACTATGAAGCGTTCTGCTTACAGAAGGCATCATATCATTCTTCTTGTTAAAGAAGATACCTCGATGGATGAAAGCATTCCCAAAGAGGAAAGAAAATACGGAAGAAAAAATCTTTACGAGCTTATATCTCATTCAAATGTTAAAACCTTCACCAACGCACGCCCGATTATTCCGAAATCCCTTCTTGCTCAGAAAAGGGAGGGGCTTATAATCGGCTCTGCGTGTGAGCAGGGCGAGGTTTATCAGGCAATAGTTCGCCGTGAAAGCGATGAAGAGATTGAAAGAATTGCATCCTTCTATGATTATCTTGAAATCCAGCCCAACGGCAACAATGCATTTATGATAAGAAGTGATAAGGAAATGTATTCGCATATTAACAGCGAGGATGACCTTATTGATATCAATAAAAAAATAATCGAGGTTGCCGATAAGCAGGGTAAGCTTGTTGTTGCAACGGGGGACGTTCACTTCCTTGATGAAAAGGACAGCCTTTTCAGAGCAATCATTATGGCATCAAAGGGCTTTGAGGATGCCGATATGCAGGCACCGCTGTATTTCAAAACAACCGATGAAATGCTCAGCGATTTTGCATGGGCAGGGGACAGAGCGGAAGAATTTGTTATCGATAATCCCAATAAAATTGCCGATATGATTCAGGATGATATTCCGCCGATTCCACCCGGAACCTTCCAGCCGAGCATTGAGGGCGCTGATGAAGAGCTCACCGAAAAATGCTGGAGCATGGCGAAGGATTTATACGGCGACCCCGTTCCCGAATATGTTGCAAAGCGTCTTGAAAGAGAGCTTAATTCAATTATTTCAAACGGATACGGCGTTTTATATGTTATTGCAAAGCGCCTTGTTGAGGAAAGCGAAAGAAACGGCTATCTTGTTGGCTCAAGAGGCTCGGTTGGCTCGTCGCTTGCCGCTCACTTCGGAGGAATATCCGAGGTTAATCCGCTTGCGCCCCACTACTACTGCAAAAAATGTAAGCACAGCGAATTTTTCTTAAACGGCGAATACGGCTCGGGCTTCGACCTTCCGCCGAAGAACTGCCCCGAATGCGGTGCCCCGATGAAGCGCGACGGTCACGAAATCCCGTTTGAAACCTTCCTCGGCTTTGAAGGCGATAAGGCGCCCGATATAGACCTTAACTTCTCGGGCGAATATCAGTCGCGTTCACACCGCTTCACCGAAGAGCTTTTCGGTAAGGAATATGTGTTTAAAGCAGGAACAATGGCAACCGTTGCAGATAAAACCGCATACGGCTATGTTTGCAAATATCTTGAGGAAAGAGAGCTTCTCGGAATAACCCCGAGAGCGGAAATAGACAGGCTTACAAAGGGCTGCACGGGTATCAAGCGAACAACGGGTCAGCACCCCGGTGGAATGGTTGTTGTGCCGAGTCAGTACACTGTTGAGGATTTCACACCTATTCAGTATCCTTCAAACGATGAAAAGAAGGGAACATACACAACCCACTTCGATTTCAAAAACTCACTTCACGACACCCTTCTTAAGCTTGATGAGCTCGGTCACGATAATCCGACCTTATATAAATATCTTGAAGATTTAACGGGCATTCCCGTTATGGATGTTGATTTATCAGATGCAAACCTGTATAAGCTTATCACTTCAACCGAACCTATTGGGGTCAGCGAAGAGGATATAGACTGCCCGACGGGAACGCTTGCAATTCCCGAAATGGGAACGCCGTTCGTTATCGGAATGCTTACGGAAGCACAGCCGAAAACCTTTGCCGATTTGCTTCAGATTTCAGGACTTTCACACGGAACCGATGTTTGGCTCGGCAACGCGCAGGAGCTTATTCAGGGCGGAACCTGCACTATTTCCGAGGTTATCGGATGCCGTGACGATATTATGACATACCTTATTCATAAGTGCCAGAGCTATGAGGCAAAAACGGGCGAGCAGTCGCCGCTTTCAAATAAGGATTGCTTCAATATTATGGAGTTCACCCGTAAGGGCAAGGCTATGGATAAGCTTCCGCCATATGAAGAAAATATGAAAAAGGTCGGCGTTGAGCAGTGGTACATAGATTCCTGCTATAAGATTAAATATATGTTCCCAAAGGCTCACGCTGCTGCATATGTTATTGCCGCTCTCAGAATTGCTTGGTATAAAATCTATTATCCGCTTCAGTTCTATTCGGCATTCTTCACCGTTCGCGGCGACGCAATAGACGCTGTTGCTGCAGTTCAGGGCAAAGCGGCGGTTAAGAAAAAAATGCAGGAAATCAAATTAAAGGGCAACGACGCAACCGCAAAAGAGGAAGCGCAGTATGTTGTTCTTCAGATAGTTATTGAAATGCTTGCAAGAGGATTTGAATTTCTGCCCGTTGATTTATATAAATCCGATTGGCGAATTTATAAAATCGAGGACGGCAAAATCAGACTTCCGTTTGCAGCAATAGACGGAATAGGCGAAACCGCAGCACGCTCGATTGCCGATGCTGTTGAGCGTAATCCCGACGGCTTTATTGCAAGCGAGGACCTTGCAAATGAACCGGGCGTCGGTAAATCGGTTGTAGATGCGCTCAGAAATGCAGGCGCTCTCGGCGATTTGCCCGAATCAAAGCAGATTTCGTTATTTTAATTATTAAAATTTATTATTGACAGAGATACTTTAATGTGTTAGCATATTAGCACGCTAAAGCGCGGTGAGAATAAAACCGCCAAAAATCAGTCAATTACAACCGAAAGGCAAACAGTTTTATGAAAAGATTATCAAGATTAACTCCCGAAGGCAGCCGCGACTATCTTTTTGAGGAGTGCGACGACAGGCGAAATATAGAAAAAATTCTTGCTGATTTATTCAAAGAGAATAACTATAAAAAGGTTATAACGCCCTCGATTGAGTTCTTTGATGTTTTCAGAAATGAAAGCACTGTTGTTGAATCCGATGAAATGTATAAATTCACCGATTCAAAGGGCAGAACAACCGTTTTGCGTCCCGATAATACAATGCCTATTGCAAGAATGGTTGCAACAAGGCTTAATAAAGAGGATTTTCCTGTTCGTCTTTACTATAATCAGAATGTATTTGTCAGAGGTAAGGACCTTGACGGCAGACCGAATGAAACTGCTCAGAGCGGCGTTGAGTTTATCGGAGACGGCTCAATGGATGCGGATATTGAAGCTATTTCAATGGCTGTTGAAAGTCTTAAAAGATGTAATCTTACTTCATTTAAAATCGAAATTGGTCATGCGGCTTTCTTTAAAACCATACTTGATAAAATGGATGTTCCTTCAAGAACTAAGAAGGAAATATGTAAGCTGATTGAGGGCAAGAATTATGCTGCGCTCGGCGATTTGTTAAACGAAATCGGAAACAGCCGCGAAACCGAGGTTATAAAAAGACTGCCGAGGCTTTTTGGTGATGTTTCAGTTATTGATGAGGCGGCAAGGCTTTACGGTGATGAAGAAGCACTCAAAGCACTTGAATATCTCAAAACGGTTTATCAAAAGCTCTGCGATGCAGGACTTAAGGAATATATAATGCTCGACCTCGGTCTGGTTAACCGTTCAAACTACTATACGGGCGTTATTTTCAGAGGCTATGCCGAGGGCTCGGGACTTACGGTGCTCTCGGGCGGAAGATATGATAATCTTCTCGGTGAATTCGGAATGCCTGCGCCTGCAATAGGCTTTGCAGTTGAGGTAACCGATTTATGTCAGGCAATGCGCGAAAAGATTAACACGCAGCGACCAATCAGAATTGCGCTTACAAAGGGCAGGCTTGAAAAAAGCTCAATAAGGCTGTTTAAAACAATGGGACTTGATACAAGCGAGCTTGAAAACAAGGGCAGAAGGCTTATTCTTCCCGTTGATTCATACGAAGCTGTGCTTTCAAAGGCTCCCGACGTAATAACCTATGTTGAACACGGCGTATGCGATATAGGAATTGTCGGCAAGGATACAATTATTGAGCATGGCTCTTCCTTCTATGAGGTTATTGATTTGAATATCGGCAAATGCAGATTTGCACTTGCGTGCCCGAAGGGTGTTGATTTCTATGCTGGCTATAAAAGAAAAACCGTTGCTTCAAAATATCCTAAGGTTGCAAAGGAATTTTTCGAAAGCAAGGGAATGGATGTAACGGTTATAAAGATTGAGGGCAGCGTTGAGCTTGCTCCGCTTTTAGGGCTTGCAGACGGAATAGTTGATATTGTTGAAACAGGCTCAACACTTAAGGAAAACGGCTTGGTTGTTGTTGATGAAATAACTCCGATTTCAGCAAGAGTTATTGTTAATATGGCATCTATGAAGCTCAGAAAAAAGGAAATCGAAGCCTTTCTTAATGATTTAGAATTAGCAAGTAAGGTATAGGAGAATATGCTATGAAAATTACAAAAGCTAACGGCAAAGCAGAATATGCGCTTATTGAAAATCTTAAAAAGCGCAGTGAAGAAACCGATAAAAAAATAGTTAAAAGGGTTTCAACAATTATCAAGGGCGTTAAAGAGGACGGCGACGAAGCTGTTAAGGAATACACCGTTCGTTTCGACGGTGCGCTTCCCAAGCAGTTTGTTGTTGAAAAGGAGGAGCTTCTTGATTATCTGAATTCAGCAGACCCGAAATTCAGAAGCGCTCTTGAAAACGCAAAGAATAATATTTATGATTTCCATCAGCGCCAGCTTCAGCAGTCATGGATGACCACAAAAGAAAACGGCGTTATTATGGGTCAGCGCGTAAGAGGTCTCGGAAGAGTAGGAATCTATGTTCCCGGCGGAACTGCTGCTTATCCCTCATCGGTTTTAATGAATGCAATTCCTGCTAAGATTGCAGGCGTTAAAGAAATTATTATGGTAACTCCTCCTGCAAAGGACGGAAAGCCCAATCCAAGCATTATGGCTGCTGCAGCAATCGCAGGTGTTGATAAGGTTTTTCTTGTTGGCGGCGCACAGGCAGTTGCAGCGCTTGCATACGGAACCGAAAAAATTCCGAAGGTTGATAAAATCGTTGGCCCCGGCAATATTTTTGTTGCAACAGCTAAAAGGCTTCTTTACGGAATTGTTGATATTGATATGGTTGCAGGACCGAGCGAAATATTAATCGTTGCAGATAAAACTGCCGACCCTGCATTTCTTGCAGCCGATTTAATGAGCCAGGCAGAGCACGATAAGCTTGCATCCGCAATACTCATTTCAACCTCTAACGACCTTGCAAAGCAGACTCTTCACGAAATTGATAAGCAGATTAAATATCTCGACAGAAAAGAAATAATCAGAGAATCGCTTAACGAATACGGTGAAATAATTGTTTGTGATGATGTTGAGCAGGCAATCAAGTTTGCAAACGAGCTTGCACCCGAGCATCTTGAGCTTTGCGTATCAGAGCCGCTTAAGTATATCGGCAAGATTGATAACGCAGGTTCTGTCTTCCTCGGAAACTGGTCTCCCGAACCGCTCGGCGATTATTATGCAGGTCCTAATCACGTATTGCCAACCTCGGGCACTGCAAGATTTTTCTCACCCCTTTCGGTTGACAGCTTTATTAAGAAATCATCATTTATTTACTACACCTGCAGCGAGCTTCGCGCAGCAAAGGACGATATTGTAAAGCTTGCCGAAACTGAGGGACTTTCGGCGCACGCTAATTCTATTAAGGTAAGATTTGAATAATGGAGGAGCTTAGTATGAGAAATTCATCCGTTTCAAGAAAAACAAAGGAAACCGATATTAATTGCGCTCTGTGTATAGACGGCGGCGAAGTTAATGTTTCAACGGGTATCGGCTTTTTTGACCATATGTTAACCGCCTTTGCCTGCCACGCAGGCTTCGGACTTGATTTAAGCGTTAAGGGCGACCTTGAGGTTGATAATCACCACACAGCCGAGGATACGGGTATTGTTCTGGGAACTGCCTTCAAAGAGGCAATCGGCGGCTTTTCGGGAATTGTTCGCTACGGCTTTTTCTCAATCCCGATGGATGAAAGTCTTGCAAATGTTTCTCTTGATTTATCAAACAGACCCTTCCTTGTTTTCAATGCTAAAATGGCGCAGGAAATCTGCGGCGATTTTGAAACCGCAGTATGCGAAGAATTCTGGAGAGCCTTTGCAATGAATGCAGGCATAACGCTTCATATAAATGTTCCTTACGGCAATAATGCACATCATCAGATAGAGGCAATCTTCAAGGCAGTCGGCCACGCGCTTAATATTGCGGTTAAATCGAATGAGGACGGAAGCACACTTTCTACTAAAGGAGTTCTTTAATGATTATTTTTCCCGCAATAGATATTATAAACGGAAAGCCCGTAAGGCTTTTCAAGGGTGATTTTTCAACAAGCGAGCAGGTTGCTGAAAATGCTCTTGAAACCGCAAAAAGCTTTGAAGAAGCAGGCGCCGAGTGGGTTCATATGGTGGACCTTGACGGCTCGCTTCAGAAAAAAAGAGTTAACCACGAGGTATTTATCGAGGTTGCAAAGAATACAAACCTCAAGGTTGAGCTCGGCGGCGGAATAAGAACTATAGAGGATATAGAGTTCTATGCAGAAAACGGACTCAGCCGAATTATTCTCGGCTCTGTTGCGCTTAAGAATCCTCAGCTTGTTGAGGACGCTGTTAAGAATTTCGGCGATTTGATAGCCGTTGGTATTGACGCAAAGGATGGCTTTGCCGCAACCGAGGGCTGGACTGAAAAAAGCGAAATTCATTTTATAGACCTTGCAAAGAAAATGGAACAAATCGGGGTTAAAACTATTATCTACACCGACATTTCAAAGGACGGAACTCTTGCAGGTCCGAATATTAAACAGCTCAGCGAGCTGAACGACGCTGTTTCCTGCGATATAACCGCATCGGGCGGCGTTGCAACGATTGAGGATATAAAGGCGCTCAAGGAGCATAAGCTCTACGGTGCAATCTGCGGAAAATCAATCTATAAGAAAACTCTTGATTTAAGGGAAGCTATTGAGGTGTGCAATGGTTGATGTAAAAAAATACTTCAAAAAAGGCGAGCTTATTCCTGCAATAATTCAGGAAACGGGAACAAACGAGGTTTTAATGCTTGCATATATGAATGAAGAATCCCTGACAAAAACTCTTGAAACGGGATACACATGGTTTTATTCGCGTTCAAGGCAGGAGCTCTGGAACAAGGGCGCAACCTCGGGGCATCTTCAGAAGATTGTTTCAATTAAAGGCGACTGCGATGATGACACGCTTTTGATTGAAGTCATTCAAACAGGCGCAGCCTGCCACACGGGCAATCATTCATGCTTCTTTAACGATATTGAATTTAACAGAGGATAAACAATGGATTATATCAGAAACGATTATGAAACAATCCTTGCAAGAAGGGATGCAAAGCTTGAGGGCTCTTACACGGGCTATCTTTTTGAGCAGGGAATAGATAAAATTCTTAAAAAAATCGGTGAGGAATCATCGGAGGTAATAATCGCAGCAAAAAACGCAAAGAATGAAGATACAGTCGGCGAAATCTGCGATTTGCTTTATCACACTCTTGTGCTTATGGCTTATCAGGGCATTTCAATCGAGGATGTTGAAGCCGAGCTTGACAGAAGAGCACAAAAAGCAGGTAATCTTAAACAATTTCACGAGGTAGATAAGAATTCATAATGTCTGTTAAAAAATGGGTTATGCGTGATGCAGACAAAGGAATTGCAAACACGCTGAGCGAAAAATTTAATATAGACCCATTTATTGCGTATCTGCTTGTTGCAAGGGGTATTGATTCAGAGCTTGCATTTTCCGATTTCGTTTCGGAAAGTGTTAAGCTTGTTTCGCCTTTTGACTTTATGGATATGAACAGGGCTGCCGATGCAGTTAAAAGTGCAATCAGCAATAATGAAAGAATTTGCATTTTCGGTGATTACGATTGCGACGGCGTTACTTCAACCGCTATTATGCTTTCCTTCCTCAGAAAAAAAGGCGCGGATGTTTTTCACTATATTCCCAGCCGTGAGGGCGAGGGCTACGGGCTTAATATCAACGCCATTGATGAAATAGCAAAGAAGGGCGCAAATCTGATTATTACTGTTGATAACGGAATAAGCGCTATTGAAGAAGCAGAGCATATCTATTCACTCGGAATGAAGCTCGTTGTAACAGACCATCATCAGCCTTCAAAAACACTTCCGAGGGCAGAAGCTGTTGTTAACCCACACAGAAATGACAATAATCTTGAATTTAAGGATTACTGCGGCGCAGGTGTTGCATTCAAATTAATCTGCGCGATAGACGAAAACAACATAGATAATCTTGTTGATGAATACATTGATTTGGTTGCAATAGGAACAATCGGCGATGTTGTTCCGCTTATTGGCGAAAACCGCGTTTTCGTTCGTGAAGGTCTTAAAAAAATAAATAACGACCCAACGCCTGCAATCAAAGCATTTAAGGATATTAATTCGGATAAAACCTATTCGGCAAACGATATTGCGTTTCAGCTTTGCCCGAAAATCAACGCAGTCGGCAGAATGAGCCACGCAAATGCAGCAGTTGATTTTCTTATGAGCAGCGATTATATTCAGTGCGCTTTTAAGTTTAAAGAGCTTTGCAGCGAAAACACAAACCGTCAGGAAGAGGAAAAAAGCATTCTTGATGATGTTGCCCTGCAGATTGAAAAAAATCCGCAGCTTGTTTCAAACAGAGTTATTGTTATTTCGGGCAGCGGCTATCATCAGGGCGTAGTCGGTATTGTTGCAAGCCACATTGTTGAAAAGTATTCAAAGCCTGCAATTATTATCGGCATTGATGAAAACGGCATTGCAAGGGGCTCGGCAAGAAGTGTTGAGGGCTTCAATATCTTTGAAGCTATCAGCGCCTGCAGTGAGGATATTATTCAGTTCGGCGGTCATCCGCTTGCAGCAGGCGTAACGCTTAAGCAGGAAAATATTGAAGCCTTTGCAAAGCGTATTAATGAATATGCGCTGAGCGAATATGAAATAATGCCGCCGCAGAAGGTTGTTATAGACTGTATGCTGTCGCCTTATTATCTCAATCTTGATTTGGTTAATAATCTCAGCGTGCTTGAACCCTACGGCGCGTCAAATCCGCAGGCTGTTTTCAGAATAAACAGAATGAAGTTAATCAGCGTAACTCCTATGAGCGAGGGCAGGCACATAAGGCTTGAGCTTGAAAAACGTGGACGAACAATAAGGGTTGTTAAGTTTTCATCACCTTATGATGAATTCCCGTATGTTAAAGGTGATTATCTTGATTTGGCAGTTAAAATCAGCGATAACTTCTTTAACGGCAAACGCTATCTTTCAATTCAGGCGCTTGATATTAGGTTAAGCAGTGCCGACGATGAAAAATATTTCAAAGAAAAAAATGATTACGAGCTTTATATTCAGACAAATAAAGCTGATAAAAGTATGTATCCTCAAAGGGATATAAGCGCAGAGGTTTACAGATATCTCTCTGCAAACAGCGGATATCGCTATGGAATAGATAATCTTTATTTCCGCCTTCAGGATAAGCTGAACTTCTCACAGCTTATGTTTTCGCTCAAAGCATTTGAGGAAAGCGGATTAATTAATATAAACGCCGATAAAATCAGCGTTAACAGTGTTAAGCAAAGAGTAAGTCTTGAATCAACTTCAGCTCTCAGCACTTTGAAGGAGAGAATCGGTCTTGAGCAATGAAATAAAATACGAGGATTATAACGACCATTTTGATGAATTCATTGAAAAGGTAAGAAAAAATCCCACATACGATAGTGACAGAATTGAATATGCCTATAAGCTTGCCAGGGATGCACATAAAAATCAGCGCAGAAGAAGCGGCGAGCCTTATATAATGCACCCTGTTGCAGTTGCCGAAATCCTGTTTGATATGGGAATGGATAACGAATGTATTATTGCGGCGCTGCTTCATGATGTTGTTGAGGATACGGAATATAATATTGATTTCATCAGAAAAGAATTCGGCGACGATGTTGCGCTGCTTGTTGACGGCGTAACAAAGCTCGGTCAGATTCCGCTTTCAACAAGGGAAGAGGTTCAGGCAGAAAACATAAGAAAAATGTTTATCGCAATGAACCAGGATGTAAGGGTTATCATCATCAAACTTGCCGACAGACTTCATAATATGCGAACCCTTCAGCATATGCCCAAATATAAACAGCGTGAAAAATCGCTTGAAACGCTTGAAATCTATGCGCCGATAGCGCACAGGCTTGGTATCCGTCAGTTCAAGGAAGAGCTTGAGGACCTTGCAATCCGCTATCTCGACCCGATTGCATATAAGGAAATTGAGGATTCTCTTTCAATGAAGAAGGAAGAGGGTTTGAAATTCCTTGCTGATATTGAAAAGCAAATCAAGGAAAAGCTCGAGCCGATAATGGATAATGTTATTATCACATCGCGAGTTAAATCCGTTCACGGTATATTCAGAAAGGTTTATATCAAGGGCAGAAGCTTTGAGCAGATTTACGATATTTATGCGGTAAGAATTATTGTTGAGGATACAAGGGATTGCTATAACGCACTCGGTATTATTCACGATATGTTCACTCCGCTTCCGGGCAGATTTAAGGATTATATTTCAATGCCCAAGCCAAACCTTTATCAGTCGCTTCACACAACGGTTTTATCTAAGCAGGGCATACCCTTTGAGGTTCAGATAAGAACCCGTGAAATGCACAGAACGGCTGAATATGGTATCGCAGCGCACTGGAAATATAAGCTCGGCAAAACCGGTAAGGATAGCCTTGACGCTTCGCTTCAGTGGATTAATTCAATGATTGAAAACGATAACCCCGACAGCGCGGCAGAGCTTATTTCAACCATTAAGGGCGACCTTTCAATGGATGAAATCTATGTGCTCACACCGCGAGGCGATGTTAAAAGTCTGCCAAGGGGCTCAACCGTTATTGATTTTGCATATGCAATCCACTCGGCTGTCGGAGATAAAATGACGGGCGCTAAGATAGACGGAAGAATTGTTCCGCTCGACACCGTTGTAAGAACGGGTCAGGTTGTTGAAATTATAACCTCAAAGCAGCCCGATAAAGGTCCGTCAAGAGACTGGCTGAATATTGTTAAAACAGGGCAGGCACGCTCAAAAATCAGAGCATGGTTCAAGCACGAAAAGCGCGATGAGAATATTGCTCAGGGTAGGGCAGAGCTTGAAAGAGAGTTTAAGAGAAACTTCATCAGACTTGATGATGAAAACTATGAGAAATTCATTCTTAAGCTTGCCGAGCGCTCACATCAGAATTCGATTGAGGATTTCTATGCCGCAATCGGCTACGGCGGAATTCAGCTTGCAAGATTGATTCCCGGAATCAAGGATGAATATAACCGCAACTGGAAGCCGCAGGAAGAAGTGCAGGAGCCCGATATTGATAAAACAATTCAGCAAATCAATCAGCCCTCAAAGTCAACGGGCTCAATTATTGTTGAAGGCTTTGACAACAGTCCGATTAATATGGGACGCTGCTGCAATCCGCTTCCCGGTGAAGATATTATCGGCTTCATAACAAGGGGTCACGGTATAACCATTCACAGAAGAAACTGCAAGAATGTTCCTGTTGATATTAAATCTTCCGCCGAGCCCGAACGCTGGGTTAACGCAAGGTGGAATGAAAAAATTCAGGTTGAAGCGCGTTCAACAATCAACATTTTTGCTATTAACAGGGAAGGCGTGCTTCTTGATATAACAACTGTTCTTGCAGGCGCGCATGTTAAAATTCTTGCAATCAACGCACGCCCGATTAACGACGGAAACTGTGTTACAAATCTGACAATCGGCGTTAACGGCAAAGAGCATCTTGAGTCAATCATCAAGGCTCTTAATAAGATTAACGGAGTATATTTAATTGAACGCTCCGAGCATTAAATAATCACAAATTAAGAATTTCGGGCGGGAAAACCGTAGCCGATTATATAAAGGTAAAACTATGAAAGCTGTTATTCAGAGAGTAAGCAAATCAAAGGTTGATATAAACGGAAAAACCGTTGGTGAAGTAGGAAAGGGCTTTATGATTCTTTTAGGTGTTGTTGAAGGCGACACAAAGGAAGATGCCGATAAGCTTTTAAAGAAGGTTCCGTTTCTCAGAATATTCGAGGATGAAAACGAAAAAATGAATCTTTCCTGCCTTGACGTTGACGGTGAAATGCTTGTTATTTCGCAGTTCACGCTTGCAGCAGATTGCTCACACGGCAGACGCCCTTCGTTCATCGGCGCTGCCGCACCGAGCGAGGCAATTCCGCTTTATGAATACTTTATTCAGGGGCTGCGCGATGCAGGAATTAAAAAGGTTGCAACGGGCGAGTTCGGCGCAGATATGAAGGTTTCTTTAATCAACGACGGACCGGTTACCATTATCCTTGATAGCAAGGAGCTTTAGAAGAATTACGAATTACGAATGACGAATTACGAATTGAGGGTCGCAAGCGACGATTATATAATTGCCGTGCGCAGCACCCGACAACTCGGAACTCGGCACTCGAAACTCGAAACTTAACGGAGTGAAACAATGAAAGTCAAATCCGCTTCCTTCGGCAATATGGGCAATAACTGCTATCTTATTGTTGATGAAAAAACGAATAAATCCGCGCTTGTTGACTGCACCGAGTTCAATCAGAAAATGATTGATTTCATCGGTGATACTGATTTGCAGTATGTTCTGTTAACCCACGGTCACTTCGACCATATTATCGGAACAAAAGAGGTTAAAGAGCGTTATGCCTGCCAGGTTGCAATTTCTGCAGAGGATGAGAAAATGCTAAGTTCCGCAAGGCATTCGCTTGCAATTTTCTGCAACTCGGCGCAGAATAATGTTAACGCAGATATAATACTCAAAGACGGCGATATTATTAACCTCGGCGAAACCAAAATAAAGGTAATATCAACACCGGGGCACACAAAGGGAAGCGTTTGCTTTATTGCAGGGGATTATCTCTTCTCTGGTGACACACTTTTTTGTATGTCCTGCGGAAGAACCGACTTCCCGGGCGGTTCGGTTCCCGAAATGCTGAATTCGCTTAAAAAGCTCAGTCAGCTTGACGGCGACTATAAAGTTATGCCCGGTCATGAAGAACAAACAACGCTAAGCTTTGAGAGAATAAACAACCCGTATATGAAATGATAATTAAAAATATTAACCACGATTGCTCATATCAAACCGAAAAAATTGCCTTAACCTTCTTTCCGCTTGAAAAGCTTAATGAGGGCGATAATGTTGTTATAATAACAGCGCTTGAAAACGGCACTGTTTCGGCTGATGTGAAGCTCTGTTCAAAAACTTTAAGCAAAAAAAGAATATTGAAACAAAACGAGGATATTGCACATGCTATATCCCTTTTGCTTTATGAGGCGCTGAGCGAGCTTACTCACTTCAAACCGCCCTGGGGCATTCTCTACGGAGTCCGTCCTGCAAGGCTTATGCATTCAAGGGTTGAAAAATTCGGAAAAGAAAAAGCGCTCGAGCTTTTCAGAAGTGATTTAACCGACGAAAAGAAAATAGCGCTTGCATTTGAGGTTATGGAAAGGGAAAACAAAATAATCTCTCTTTCAAGGGATGATTCGTTCTCGCTCTATGTTTCAATTCCGTTCTGCCCCTCAAGGTGCTCTTATTGTTCGTTTGTTTCACACAGCATTGAAAATGCAGGCGATTTAATTCAGCCCTATGTTAATCTGCTTTGCAAAGAGCTTGAAGAAATCGGAAGCATTGCTCAGATGCTCAATTTAAATCTTGAAACAATCTATTTCGGCGGCGGAACGCCGACAACGCTTTCAGCGTCACAGCTTGATGAGGTTTTAAGTGCTGTTGAAAGAAGCTTTGATTTATCAAATCTTCGAGAGCTCACCGTTGAAGCTGGCAGACCCGACACAATAACCGAGGAAAAGCTGAATTCTCTTCTCAATCACAATGTTCAGAGAATAAGTATAAATGCGCAGAGCTTCAATGATGAAGTGCTCAAAGCAATCGGCAGAAAGCATTCCGTTAAGCAAACGCTTGATGCGTTTGAGCTTGCAAAAAAGCTCGGCTTTAAAAATATCAATACTGATTTGATTGCTGGGCTTAATACCGATTCTCTTGAATCCTTTGAAAACAGCGTTGATACTGCAATTTCCCTCGGAGCTCAGAGCGTAACAGTTCATAATCTTTCACTTAAAAGCGGAGCATATCTTGTAACTGAAAACGAATATTTCGACACAGCGCGCAAGCTTGAAACCTCATTTATGATTGATTTTGCATATCAGAAGCTTAAAAGCAAGGGCTATAATCCTTATTATATGTACCGCCAGAGCAAGTCTCTCGGCAACCTTGAAAATACGGGTTATGCGAAAGAGGGCTTTGAGTGCCTTTATAACATCTTTATGATGGATGAAACCCACAGCGTTTTTGCAGCAGGCGCAGGCGCTGTTACCAAGCTCAAAAAGGGCAGCTATAATAATATTGAAAGAATATATAATTATAAATATCCGTATGAATATATAAATAACTTCGAAGAGGTTATTGCCAGAAAACAGCAGATAATTGATTATTATAATTTGTAGGGCACGACGCCCTCGACGCGCCGATGCAACAATGTTTCCGATACGACAATGTTCAAATAATAGATTTTATAATTAAAAAGTATTTTCAACTATTATGAATATGTGCTTTGTGTAAAGCATAATAATTACTGAATATTGCATTTTGTATTGCATTATTCAACAGATTGTAATATAATGATATCGGCGAGGTGACTCTTATGAAAAGTCTTAACGATATCTTTTCCGATGTTGACCATGTATTAAACAGCGCAAAGCACGGCAATTTTGAAGAGGTTTTAACCAAAACAAAGAGCTATGCC
>SVQE01000034.1 GCA_015065505.1 Oscillospiraceae bacterium | reverse complement strand
TTAGCAGCCTTGATAAGATAATCTTCGTGGCCGAATGAGTCAGCAAATACGATGTTGCATCCCTGGTCAACAAGGTCTGCTGCTGCTTCGTAGCACTCGTTGCCTTCGGGAATGTTTGTTTTAAGAACATACTCAACACCGAGGTCTTCGCAAGCTTCTTTTGCAGCGTTGATGAAGTTGAGGTCGTAGGTTGAGTTCTCATCGTGTAAGAAGATGAAACCAACTTTTCCGTTTCCGCCCTTGCTTGAGCAACCAACAAGTGCACAGGAAACTGCGAGAACTACTGCGAGAACAACTGCAACAATTTTCTTTGAAATTTTCATAATTCTTTCCTCCAATAATTATTTACAATTTATATATTATAAGCCTTTCGGCGTTATAATCGGTTTTAATCTCTGAAAACGATTTCGCCCGTTTCGTGGTTCATGCTTTCAACGATTGCAAGGGATTCAACCTTGATGCCCTGCGCTCTGAGTGCATCGCCGCCGTGCTGATAGCCTTTTTCAATAACTATTCCGCAGCCTGCAAGCTCAGCGCCGCTCTGATTAACAATGTCAATCAAGCCTTTAAGCGCATTTCCCATTGCAAGAAAATCATCAACAATAAGAATTTTATCGTCCTTGCTGATATATTTCTTTGAAACAAGCACATTGTTTGTAACGCCGTGGGTGAAGGATTCAACCTCACTTGTTAAAACATTTCCGTCGTTATTCTTTGTTTTTGATTTTTTAGCAAAAACAAGAGGGCATTCAAACTCCCGTGCTACTAACGCACCTATGGCTATGCCTGATGCTTCTATAGTGAGTACTTTGTTTACGCCCTCGTCTTTAAATAATCTATGAAATTCTTCCGCAATTTTCTGCAAAAAAACGCAGTCTATCTGATGGTTCAGAAAGCTGTCTACTTTAAGGATGTTGCCCTCATAGACCTCACCCTCAGCTATTATCTTCTGCTTCAATAAATCCATAAGATCCACCGCCGATATAAGATACACCAATATAATATACATTCCCCCTCCAAATTTCAACATAAATTTAAGATTGACACCGTTTTTTAATCTTTTTCTATTTATTCATTATAAATCCGAGTTTAACGCATTTGCCATTTGTTCAATTTGCATATATAGTTTTTTGAACTTTTGTTAAAAATTACTTATTTTTCTTTATTTTGGCAGGTGATATAATAAATTTATAATAATTAATAACATTATATATGAACTTCGTTCAATGAATTGCGCAGGCGCATGAATTGACCTGCGGTCATGAATTGCTTAAAGCATGAATTGCCTGACGGCATTGATTGTTAGCAATTCAATTCATGGAGCACAGCGAGAATTCATGGCAAAGCCAATTCATTTATAGGAGATTTTATGAAAGATAATAAACTTATTGATTTATCAAAGGAGTTTGCAATCGACATTATTAATTTGTGTGCTGACATTAAAGAAAACCGTAAGAGCAATATTCTGATTAATCAGTTATTACGAAGCGGAACGAGTGTTGGCGCAAATATACATGAAGGGAATTATGCTTCAAGCCTTGCAGACTTTATAAACAAATTCCAGATTGCTTTAAAAGAGTGTTATGAATCTGATTATTGGCTTGATATTTTTTGCAAAACAGGCATAATAACCGAAGAAACATATAAACCCCTATATGCCAAGTGCAGCAAAATCAGGAAGATGCTAATAGCTTCGATAAACACAGCAAAAAGTAAAATCGAAAATAATAGATGAAAACTTTATTTAATGAATTGCGCAGGCGCATGAATTGACCTGCGGTCATGAATTGCCGTAAGCATGAATTGCCTGACGGCATTGATTGTTAAGTAATTCAATTCATGGAGCACAGCGAGAATTCATGGCGCAGCCTATTCATGACGAAGTCAATTCATTTATAGGAGATTTATGAAAGATAATAAACTTGTTGAATTATCAAAATATATAAACTTCGTTTAATGAATTGCGCAGGCGCATGAATTGACCTGCGGTTATGAATTGCTTAAAGCATGAATTGCCTGACGGCATTGATTGTTAAGTAATTCAAGGAATATTAATTAATATATGGAGGAATTATCATGACAAAAAAGGAATTAGCACTGGCTGTTATTGAAGCACAGAGCGCTTGCCCCGAATTCAAGCAGGCAGCAAAGAGCTTTATTGATGCAATCGGAACAGATAAAGAGGAAGAAGCAGGAAAAATACTTCTTGCCGAAGCAGAAGAGGATATCTGCTTTATAGACGGAACCATTGAATTTTTTGAAAGCGAAATGGCGGTTAAAATCTTTGGTGCCGAAATTGCAAAGGATAAGCTTGAATCCGCAAAGCAGGCAAAGGCAAACGGCGCGGTTTACTGCAACTGCCCCGGATGCACAGCTGCGAAGGATATTATTGAGAACTTCGTTCAATGAATTGCTTTCAGCGTGAATTGCATAAATGCATGAATTGACCTGCGGTCATGAATTGCCTTTCGGCATTTATTGAGGTGAAACAGATGAAGGAAATTATGCTTCAAGCCTTGCAGACTTTATAAACAAATTTCAGATTGCTTTAAAAGAGTGTTATGAACCTGATTATTGGCTTGATATTTTTTGCAAAACAGGCTTAATAAACGAAGAAGCATATAAACCCCTATATGCCAAGTGCAGCAAAATCAGGAAGATGCTAATAGCTTCGATAAACACAGCAAAGTCAAAGACGTAAAAGCAAAAACACCTTTCCATCGACGGAAAGGTGTTTTTATATAGATTTTTAATGAATAAATAAAAATAAAGTAGGCACAGCAGACAGTAACCAGTAAACAATTCCTTCAATTATTACTGTTCTTTTTGTGCTTTTTGAAGGATGCTTAATCTTAACATACATTAATAAAAACATTAAAAACGGTAACAAAATATAATCTGCTATGTAAGCACCAAAAGCACGGGTGGCGAAATCTCTACTAAAATCATATTTAAGAACAAATATTAGCGCATAATTAAAAATAGTAAAGAATAATAGCACTATTGCAATGATAACTATTTGTTTGATTTCCTTATTTGTTTTTTTCATTATCAAACCTCAATGAATTGACTTCGTCGTGAATTGGCTGTGCCATGAATTCTCGCTTCGCTCCGTGAATTGAATTGCTCACAAAACAATGCCGTCAGGCAATTCATGCGCCTGCGCAATTCATGACCGCAGGTCAATTTATGCTCCGAAGGAGCAATTCATTGAGCCGTGTTAACACGGCTCTTATCCTGCCTGTTCAGCGTCATGCTGCAGTGCCTTCTGCCTTGCTTCCTCGAGCATCATTGATTTAACCTTCATAAGTCGGGTGGTTGAGCTTCGCTCATTTTCATCAAGCTTCATTGTTATATACTTGATTGTTTCCTCATATCTCGGAATCATAACATGCTCAAGCGCGTTAACCCTTCTTCTGGTTTTTTCGATTTCGGCGCTCATCAGCGCGCAGGATTTTTCAACCTCTGCAAGGCGGAGCATAAGCGGCATAATATCCGAAAGCGATTTAACGGCATCGTCCAAATCAGCAGAGGTGAAAGCGTATCCGTAGGAATAAATATCGTTTTCATCCGCGGTTTTAAACTTTGCGTCAAAAACGGGAAGCATAACGCTCATAACATTCTTTTCGGTGATTTCAAGGCTCATTTCCTGGCTGGGCATCATAAGCGCAACATCCAAAGCCGCATCGCTCATAACAGAGCGCGCAACTGCCATATGCTGATTCGCTTGTTTTATGCCTTCTTCAACCTGACGGCGCAATTCCTTGTTTTCTCTAACCAATTCAAGAAAACGGCGCATTAATTCATCGCGCTTATCTTTAAGAAGCTTGTGGCCCCTTCTTGCGGTTACAAGCTTTCTTTTAAGATTTGTAAGCTCCATACGGGTTGGATTTACATTCATTACTGCCATATAAATCACCTAACCTATTTGCCTCCCTTGTCAAAGGGAGGGGGACCGCTTGCGGTGGAGGGATGGTCGTTTACTCTGCGAAGCAGGAAAGTGTAAATTGGTAAACAATAATTATCATCAGTTTTTTTATTACACTTTGTCGCTTCGCTCCCTGAACAAAATCCCTCAGTCACTCCGTGACAGCTCCCTTTGGCAAGGGCGCCGGAAGAGTTTCTCGCTTTGCTCGGTCAATTAATTATAGTATTCATCAAGAAGCTCGTCGGAAATACGCTTGAGCTCGCTTCTCGGGAAGATTTTCAGAAGCTTCCAGCCGATATCAAGGGTTTCCTCGATAGTTCTGTCAACTGCAAAGCTCTGATTAATATATTCCTTTTCAAACTCGTCTGCAAATTTTGCATAGAGCTTATCCATATCGGTAAGCGCTGCCTCACCGAGAACAACCATAAGCTCCTTTGCGTCCTTTCCTCTTGCGTATGCAGAGAAAAGCTGGTTCATTGTGTTTGAATGGTCTTTTCTTGTTTTGCCTTCGCCGATACCCTTATCCTTAAGTCTTGAAAGTGAGGGAAGAACATCAATCGGAGGAAGAATACCTCTGCGGTATAAATCACGGGAAAGAATTATCTGACCTTCGGTGATATATCCCGTTAAGTCGGGAATCGGGTGGGTTTTATCATCCTCGGGCATTGAAAGAATCGGAATCATTGTGATTGAGCCTTCTTTTCCCTTCTGTCTTCCTGCTCTTTCATAGATTGAAGCAAGGTCGGTATACATATATCCGGGATATCCGCGTCTGCCCGGAACCTCTTTTCGTGCAGCTGAAACCTCACGAAGAGCGTCGGCATAGTTGGTGATATCCGTCATTATAACAAGAACGTGCATTCCCTTATCGAATGCAAGATATTCGGCTGCAGTAAGCGCCATTTTCGGGGTTGCAATTCTTTCGATTGCAGGGTCGTTAGCAAGGTTTGAGAACATAACGGTTCTGTCTAAAGCGCCTGTTTCCCTGAAGGACTGAATAAAGAAATTCGATTCCTCGAAGGTAATACCCATTGCTGCAAAAACAACGGCAAACTTTTCGTCCTTGCCTCTGACCTTTGCCTGACGCGCAATCTGAGCGGCAAGCTGAGCGTGGGGGAGACCCGAAGCCGAGAAAATGGGAAGCTTCTGACCTCTTACAAGTGTGTTAAGACCGTCTATTGCAGAAACACCCGTCTGTATGAACTCCTGCGGATATGCTCTTGCTGCAGGGTTCATCGGAAGTCCGTTAACATTCATTCGCTTTTCGGGAATGATTTCGGGACCGCCGTCAATAGCTCTGCCGAGTCCGTCGAAAACTCGTCCGAGCATATCCTCGGAAACGCCGAGCTCCATCATTCTGCCGAGAAAACGAACCTTGCTGTTTGAAAGGTTAATACCCGTTGAGGGTTCAAAGAGCTGAACAAGTGCGTCGCTTCCGTTGATTTCGAGAACACGGCAGCGCCTTGTTTCGCCGTTTGTAAGCTCTATTTCGCCGAGCTCGTCAAACTTTACTCCCTCAACTTTTCTGACAAGCATAAGAGGACCTGCTACTTCTTCAACCGTTCTGTATTCCTTTGGCATCAGTATTCCTCCTTTGCATTGATAACTTCATTTATATCGTTGTTAAGAAGAGAAAGCGTTTTTTCAAACTCTGAGTCAATATCCTCTTCCTTAACATACTTAAATCTTCCGATTGCTTCTCTTGAGGGAACTGCAACAAGCTTTTCAATATCTGCATTCATATCAAGAGCCGCATTTGCTTTATCGTAGAATTCAAGCACAAGGCTCATCATATAAAACTGCTTTTTAAGCGATGTGTAGGTGTCAACCTCGTGGAATGCAAGCTGATGGAGGAAGTCCTCACGAATACTTCTTGCAGCTTCCATTTTAAGTCTGTCTGTTGCGGAAAGTGCGTCCATACCAACAAGCTTAACAATTTCATCAAGCGATGCCTCGTCGGATAAAAGTCCCATCATACGGGTTCTTAAGGTTGTCCACTGAGAATCAACATTTTCATTGAACCAATGACCTAGATTATCTGCATAGAGCGAATAAGATGTAAGCCAGTTGATTGCAGGGAAGTGACGCTTATAAGCAAGTGCGCTGTCAAGTCCCCAGAAAACCTTAACGATTCTGAGTGTTGCCTGCGAAACAGGCTCGGAAATATCACCGCCGGGGGGCGAAACAGCACCGATAACCGAAAGCGCACCCTCCTGAGTTTCGCTGCCGAGAACCTCAACTCTTCCTGCTCTTTCATAGAACTGAGCAAGACGCGAGCCGAGATATGCAGGATAACCCTCTTCACCGGGCATTTCTTCAAGACGGCCGCTCATTTCACGAAGCGCCTCAGCCCAACGCGAGGTTGAATCCGCCATAAGTGCAACCGAATAGCCCATATCTCTGAAATATTCGGCAATGGTGATACCCGTGTAAATTGAAGCCTCACGGGCTGCAACGGGCATATCCGAGGTGTTTGCAATAAGAACGGTTCTCTCCATAAGCGATTTGCCCGTATGCGGATCAATCAGCTCGGGGAATTCGTTTAAAACGTCTGTCATTTCATTTCCGCGTTCGCCGCAGCCGATATAAACAACGATATCAGCCTCAGCCCATTTTGCAAGCTGATGCTGTATTACTGTTTTTCCGCTTCCGAAGGGACCCGGAATAGCTGCAACACCGCCCTTTGCAATCGGGAACAGAGCGTCAACAACACGCTGACCCGTGATAAGGGGCATATCGGGGGAGAGCTTTTTCTTATAAGGTCTGCCCTGACGAACAGGCCATTTCTGCATTAATGTGAGCTTGAATTCCTCGCCGTTTTCGCCTTCAAGCTCTGCGATTGTTTCACTTACGGTGAAATCGCCCTCGGAAATTGATTTAACAGTTCCTCTCATTCTCGGAGGAACCATAATTTTATGCTTAACTATATCGGTTTCCTGAACATATCCGAGTTCATCGCCCGACACAACCTTGTCCCCAGCCTTTGCAGTGGGGAAGAAATGCCATTTTGTGTCCCTTGAGAGCGAGGGAACCTCAATACCTCTTTCAAGATTATTGCCCGTAAGCTCCATAATCTTTTCAAGAGGACGCTGAATTCCGTCAAAAATACCTTTGATAAGTCCGGGGCCGAGTTCAACCGAAAGAGGCTCATTGGTTGATTCAACGGGCTCGCCCGTGCCGAGTCCCGAAGTATCCTCATAAACCTGAATTGAAGCCTTGTCACCGTGCATTTCAATGATTTCGCCGATTAGTCTGTGCTCGCTTACACGAACAACGTCGAACATATTGGCGTCCCTCATATCCTTTGCAACAACAAGGGGTCCCGATACTTTTAATATTGTACCTTTACTCATATGTTTGTACCACCCTTTGAGCAGATTTATCTTGCTCTGCTCTAGTTTACTATATCAGAGCCTACAGCTCTTTCAACGAAGGAGCTAACCTGCTCCATACCGAGTCCCGTGTTTCCGTAAACACCCGGAATCGGAATAATTGCAGGAAGCGCTTCATCATTATATCTGTTTATTTCATTCTGAATCTGCGAGGCTATGTTTTCGGTGATGAAAATAACCCCGTAGCCCGTTTGTGAAAGATTTCTAACTGTTTTAACTGCCTGCTGAGAGGTTTCAACAGGAAATATGGTGATTCCAAGAGATGCGAAACCGTATATGCTGTTTTTATCGCCTACTGCCGCAATTTTATACATAGAGTTCACGCATCCTTTCTCTGATAATATCATCCGAAACGCGACTTTGCTTTGCGGAAAGAATGATTCTCAGGCATTTGATTTCGGTTTCCTTTGCAACATAGTATGCAGCAAGCGGACTGATTCCGAAAACCGTCATTTTAGCCTTCTTCATTATTTTCGTCATTTTATCGTCGCAGTATTTTTCAAATGCCGATGCGCTTTTTTCTATTGCCTGAACATAGTCCGCCAAATCGGCAGAAGAAAGATAGCTGAAAAATTCCTCCTCACCGCCAAGCGCCGCATTGATGAAATCATCCTTGCTGATTAAAGCGTTATCGGCGATTGCGGTTTTTAAAAATACATAGTCCTTGCCTGTTTTAATTGCACGGAATGCCGTTTTAATATCGCACGCAAGGCAATAGTTATTAAAGTATTCGCAAAGAATATCGTCGCCGTTTTCTTTTGCAAGAGCAAGCATTGTTTCAAGCGCAGCTGTGTCAAGATATGCGTCGCAAAGCTGAGCATTTTCGGTTGTTGAAATGATTTCGTGCGCTTTTTTTGCAGCGCTTCCAAGATAATCGGGAAGGCTGTCAAAACTGTGCGCGCTCATAATTTCAAGCAATTCATCCTTTTCGGTTATGCAGGGCTGTGTGAGATATTCCTTTGCATCGTAGCCCATAACCTCGGATTTCAGAATTGCCTTGATATTCTGAAAATCATTTTTAACAACAAATGCTTTCAGCACCGCTGCCTCGGGCGCGGAGGATATGATATAATCCCAGGTTTCGTTGAGTTCACCGTCGAGAACGGACGAATAATCGCTGTTTTCGTTAATATCATAGCCCTTTTCGCTGAGCAGGGATACCGCTTTTTTATAGCTTTCAGCATTAATAAGCTGTTCTAAATCGCTTTTTGAAAGCAGCGAGTTTTCCTTAACTCTTACTGCGGATACGGCAAAAAGATTGTTATCGTTTTTCAAAGCATTGCCCTCCGTTAAGCGAATAAAAGCGCATTTAACGAATCGCGAAGCTCATCGCGTTTTGAAGCGGCAATCGCATCGAAAGAGCAGTTAATATCAATATCGCCGTAAACCAGAATAAATCCGCCGTCAATATCGGCAGCGTCGCCTAAAGCAACGCTTTTGCCGCCGAGAGATTTATTAAGCGAATCAACAAAGCTTTTCGGAAGTCTGTTTAAATCCTTCTGAGATAAGCGAAGAATGCCATTGCCCTCTTTTGCATTGCTTAAAACAAGGGCTTCAATCAATTCAAAGTATTCCTTATCATCAAGGCTTTTAATTGAATCAAGTGATTTTTCAAGAACATCATCAATTATATCAAGTTTGGATTTAAGCAGAATTTTGCTTTTTGCAAGCTCGGCTGAGGAAATAGCGGTCTGATTTGCCTTTTCGGCTTTTTCGGCGCATTGCTTTTCGTTTTCCTCGAGTATTGACTGAGCCTTAGCCTCTGCCTCAGCGATGATTTTCTGAGCTTTTTTATCTGCTTCTTCAATAACAGCGCGACAACGGTCATTTGATTCGTATTCAATTTGTGAAAGTATCTTTTCAAGACCTGTCATAAATATTTCCCCTTTGGAAATTGATTAGAAGTTTAATCTGAGGATTATAAGAAGCGAAATAAGAAGTGCAAGAACGGCATAGGTTTCAACCATAGCTGAAAGAATCATTGCCTTAGACTGCTGTTCGGGCTTCTTTGCAACAACAGAAACGCCCGATGCTGCAACCTTTGCCTGATATAAAGCTGAAAAATAACCAACAACTGTCATCGGAAGGCAGGCAAATAAAACCTGAAGTCCCTGAGTAACTGTGAGGTCAAGCGGATTGCCCGAGAGAATCTGTGTTTTAATCATTACCATAATTGCTGTGATGAAGCCATAGAGTCCCTGAGTACCGGGAAGAATCTGAAGAATAAGAACCTTTGTGAATTTTGAGGGGTCCTCTGAGATAAGACCTGCAGCAGCCTCACCAACCATACCAACACCTCTTGCCGAACCCATACCGCTGATAAGAGCAGCAAGAGCAGCGCCTAAAATTGCAAGTGCCAAACCTAAATTAGCCATTATTTGTTTCCTCCTTGAACATAAACGTTTTTGATTTAACTTTAAGAGGGTTAAAGGCGTTTCCGCCGCCCTCATAAAACCTTGAGAAAAATTCGACATACTGAAGGCGGTTAGTGTGAACATAAGCGCCTATAATATTAATTCCGAAATTAATAGCATGTCCGATTATAAATACTATGATAAACAAAACTGTTTTAACAACCATATTCGACGGAAGTGTTCCCATCATATTAACAACCGAGCCGATAATGCCTGTAACAAGCCCGAGTGCAAGCAGTCTTGAATATGAAAGAATATCCGAAAGATATCCCGAAACGGTGTTATATAATGCATATAAGCCTGCGCCGAGCTTGCCGACAATGCCTTTTGAAGCTCTTCCTGCTGTCAGAACGATTAAAACAACTCCTGCAAGTGCAATATATTTTGCAACATTTGTAATACTGCTCGGAACTTCAATAATCATTCCTGCAAGAATCGGTGCAACACCGCCGATTGCCATATATATTGAAAGCGTGTCGCAGATTGCGCCGAGCTTATCGCCCTCGCGCCATTCCATATAGCCCTTGATTCCGACGCCGACGAAAAGATGAATTATTCCGAACAGGAAGCAGTAAAGCATAACTGTCATCAAATCGTCGCCCGCAGGATTCAGCCATACATGTAGCCGCATTTCGGGCAGACCTAAATAGTTAGTCCTTACGATGTTAATAACATCGCCGAAGAACGAGCCGAACATTATTCCCCAGAACATTGTTGAAATTCCGCAGTAAAAATACATTAAAACGGTTTTTCTTTTCTGCCCTTCGGGCTTTGCTTTAAGCAGAACGGCAAGCGTTCCTATAACCATAAGCAGTCCGTAGCCTGCGTCCGAGAACATCATTCCGAAGAAAACGTAGTAGAAAAATCCCATTATTGCGTTGGGGTCGATATCGCGTTTTCCCGGAAGTGAATACATTTCTGTGATTCCCTCAACGGGGGATGCAAAATCGTTGTTTTGCAGAAGAACGGGAACATCCTGTTCCTCATCGGGAACAACCAGGTTAACCGCGCAGGAATATTTTTCTTCAAGCGCTTTTGCGGTTTTTTCTGCCGCCTTTTCGGGAATGAATCCCGAAAGATAGAAAATGTTATCCGTTATCGAAATGTTTTTCAAAGCCTCGTATTTATCGATTTTCATTGCAAGATAATCAATCAGAAAATCGATATTCTTTGCTTCATCGCCGTATGCTTTGATTTTTTCTTCGGCTTTTTCGATTTCTTCTTTAAGCTTTTCAATTCTTTGAAGATTGCTTTCAAGCGCTTTTGAGGCAACGCCGTCGAAGGTTTCGCTCGGTTTTACGAAGCCGAAGCTTCTGAGCGCCTCAAGCATTTTCTGCTCATCGCTTTTCATACACAAAACAGCGGCGCAGGAAAGCATTTCCGAGGAATGAACGATTTCAACATCGTATGCCTCAATATCCTCGGCAACTGTTGCGAGAGTTTCCTTAACAGAGCTTTCAGTCTGCAGCGACGGGAAGGTTCCGACTAAAAGAACCGTGTGCCTTGTCGGCTTTGATTTAATCGGAACATCAAGCTCTTTCCACAGCGAAATGCTTATATTCGTTGTTTCAAGCCTGATTATCTCGGCTTTAGCATCCGTTATCCTTTTATCAAGCTCGAGTATCATGGAGCAGGTGTTGAACGCAGCATCGGTTTTGCTTTCGTTTTCTGCATATTCCTTAAGAGTAATCTCTCTGGGAGGTCTGAAGGAATCAATGAGCGATGACTTCTGCGGTGCAAAGTAACCAAGCTTTTCCCTTGCCTGAAGTGCCTTTGCCTGCATTTTTTCAAGCTGGGAAATATTGATTGCCGTATCAAGCGAGCTCATATTTTCATATTCTTCGTGGCTTGATATTTCAACAACGCCGACTCTTTGCAGAAAATCAATAATATCCTTGCTGTTTTTCAGCGCTCCGATAAGCTCGATTTTCAGCATATTTAATTTTGCCGTAAGTCCTCACCTCGTTTCTTTAATAGGTGGATGGGGGTTAGTTATTTAAGAATTATTTCCTTAACGGCTTTGGCAGCCTCGTCAAGCTTTGATTCACTGCTTTGCTTTAAGCCCTCAACAGCCTGAACTGCCTGTGTCTCGGCTTTTTCGCAGAGCTCCTTTGCCTGAAGAGAAGCCTTTTCATCGGTTTCTTTTCTCTGTGTTAAAGCTTCTTTTTCGGCATTTTCAATTATCTCTTTTGCCTTTGCCTCGGCAGCTTTTATGATTTGTTCTGCCTGCGCTTTAGCTTGCTGTTCATTTTTTGAAACCTCGTTTTCTTTTTCCAAAACAGAACCAAGCATTTCTGAAACCATAATTTCACCCTCTTAATTATTATCTTAATAAATATAGCACATTAATATCCTCATTTCAATAATATACTTGAATAATATTGCATAAAATATGTTTTGATTTTTTTAGTATTTTTGATATAATCAACTTATGAAACTGAAGGAGGATTGTTTATGAAAAAAACAATGTCGTTACTCTTATCAATATTATTCGTTATTTCGTCTTTTTCTTTTGCAATAAGCGCAAACGCAAAGGCTGCGGTTATTACAAGGGGAACGGAATTATCCGCCGCATTCAGAAACGGCGGCGACTATGAGCTGAGCTCATCGGTATCAATTCCGTTTATGATTTATAAAGAGGGAATAACCAAAAACCTCAGCATTAAAGGAAACGGAAAAGAAATGAAGTGCAACGGAAGCGGCGCTGATTCAATGTTTTATCAGAATGAATATGCCGTGTCGATGTTTTCCGATGTTATTATCACAGGTCAGAAAAAAGCCGATGTCGGCATCTGGCTGGGCTCGGGCAGTATGAGCTTCAGTGATTGCACTATCAGGAAATTTGAAATAACCTCAAACCGTTATTCCGCACTTGCGGCTGCAAATTCAACCAAACTCACGCTAAAAAATACTGTTTTCTCAAACAACTCAACATATGATTTGCAGATAAACGATAACGCAAGCGTTGATATTTCGGGAACAACCGAGCTTTCAAAGGTAAGAGTGTCATCGAATTTCTGCACAATCAATTTCAAAAACGGCTTTTCGGACGGTTTTGAAATCACATTTGATAAACCCGTTGCAAAGCAGATAGGAACTGTTTCAGACGACTGCGATATTTCGAATATAACGGTTTCAAACGAAAACTTCTCGCTTGAAAACAGGGACGGAAAACTCTGGCTCAAAGCTGATAAGGAACCCGAAATCCGCTTTGATATGAGCCGGAGAGAAACGCTTTATAAGGGCTCAACGGGCTTTCTTTACGGCGAAGCCGAAATCAATGTTCCGTCCGTTGATTTGCTCTGCGGTCTGAAGCCCGACACAATGGTTCAAAAGGCATATGCAGGCAAACAGCACCCGACGGGCGACGCAATAAGAACGGGCTCTGCGCTTAATGCGGCAGGCGTTCGCGATATGCAGATTTATCTTCAGGACAACTATCTTGAATGGCCCTACGACGCGCCGTATAAGGACGGAACAATAGACCTCGACGCCTATCAGAAAACCGTTGAGGGAATACTCTATAAAATGATTTGCGATAAGGCAAATCAGGGTGATGAAGGCGCCTTCAAGGGCAGCGACGGAAGCTATTATAAGCTTAACGGACGCGGAGAAAAATACAGCTATGTTCTGTTCAACGAGCCCGACCAGATTTGGTATTGGGGCAATCTTGAAGGGCTTGAAAAAGCGTGGAAAAGGATTTATAACGCCGTTCACGCAATAGACCCGAATGCGCGCTGCGTTGGTCCCAACTATTCGGGCTTTAATGAGGAGCATTACGCTCATTTCATCGAATATTGCGCTGAAAATAACTGCCTTCCCGAAATAATATCGTGGCACGAGCTCGGCGATATTTCACTCACCGATTTCAAAAAGCACTATGACGCCATTGATGAAATTCAGAAGAAGTATTACACCGAAGCACCCCAGTTTATGGTAAACGAATATGCAAGGCATTATGATATCGGCTCGGTCGGCGGTCTTGTTAAATGGCTTGCGATGTTTGAGGATAAGGATATGAGCGGCTGTATGGCATACTGGGCAATGGCAAACAGCCTAAACGAAATGGTTGCCGACCAGAATTCACCCGCATCAACCTGGTGGGTTTATCATTGGTATGCTCAGATGACTGGCGAGCAGTGTCCCCTTGCTTCACCCGAATTCGACAAAACAAAGTTTTACGGCGTAGCCTCCTATGATGAGGATATCAATATGGGATATGCTCTTTTCGGCGGAAACGAAAATGAAAACGGCAGCGAAACCGTTTGCCTTGATAATGTTGATTCAACAAATCTTTTAAATAACGATGGCGCAGTTAATGTTAAGCTCTACGGAGTCAGCTTCTCGGGTCAGCTCGGCGCAAATTATAAGCCCGAGGTGGTTTTTGCAGGCAATATCAGAGCCGTGGAAAACACGCTGAAAATTCAGGTTAACAACACCGATGAAATGCAGGCATATTTCGCAGTTTTAACAAAGCCCGAGGATAATGCACCGATAAATCAGGCGGATAATCTCAGCTTCCCGTATCTCAGCTATGAAGCCGAAAATGCCGAGCTTTTAGGCGGTGCAACGGCATACGCAAAGGGCGGCTGGACGGATTTTGCAACAAGCGGAAGAATGAATGTCGGCAGTATAAACAATAACGGCGACGGAGCTCGTTTTACGGTTGAAGTTCCCGAAAGCGGATATTACAATGCTTCAATTTTCTATTCGCTTCAAGCCCCCTATGTAAATCCTAAAACGCTTGCTCCTCAGGAAAACGGACAAAACAGGGGAATAGGAAAATCGCTTCCCTACGGTATGGAGCTCGAAGGCGTAAGGCTTGATAATATAACCTTTGAATCAACCGTAACATGGGCATATAAAAACCACTGCGACACAAAACTTTATCTCAGCGCAGGTCAGCATAAAATAACATATAAGCACATAAACGGCGACCAGAGAAGCAAGGGCAATTTACAGCTTGTTGCGGCGCTTGATAAGCTTACCCTGCAAAAGGTTGAGGACGGCGAAAACAACTTTGAAATCTGCCTTGATGAAATGAAGAATTTCAAGGACGGCGATACCTACAGAGTTACCGCAGTTGCCCCCGAGCAGGGCTACTACACCGTCAGCGCAGACGGCGATTTTGAGCTTAAAAAGCAGTGCATAAACTATGCAAAGGACGCAAAATCATTTTCTCCTTGCAGCGTTTACGATGTTGAAACGGGCAAAACCGTTTACCTTGCTAAGGGCGCAAACACTGTGGTTGTTTCAGGGAACGCAAAAACGCTTTGCTTTGAATACGAAAAAAGCAAAACCAAGAGCTCATCAATAACAATCAATTCTTCTCAGATAACACTTCACGGAACCAACCCTGCGCTTAAAAAGAATTCCTATGCAAACAGCGGATATGTTATCAGCGAGCTCGGCATTGGTCAGAATCCACAGGGTAACGAGAGCGCCGCAAGGAATTATTCAACCTTTACGGTTAACGCTCCGAGTGCGGGAACATATAATTTTGCAATCAGATATTCAAACAATGAGCCTGCACCGATAATGCAAAAGGCTGACGGCTCAACATATATTCATCCCTATAATATCGATCTTGTTGAACGCTATGCTCAGATTATTGTAAACGGCAGTGAAGCCGAAACGGTTTATTTCAGAAACACTCTGAGCTGGGACAGCTTCAAAACTCTTGATGTTCAGCTTGAGCTGAAAGAGGGAAAGAATACAATAAAGATTTATAACGATAATTCCTATCAGTTCAGCAATCTTGTTAATTCAACAGCCCCCGAAATCGACACAATAACTCTTTCAACGCTGACCTACAGCGGTGAAAAGGCTGAATTTGTTCCGGGTAAAGCAAGTCAGAATCACGATTTCCAGGACGGATATCCCTTTGTTACCCCTGCAACCTTCTCCGCAAACGGAAAAACCGAATGCGAGCTTGTTTGCCTTGAATGCGGCTACAGAAAGCAAACAACCGAAACGATATATAAAATTTCTTCAGTTTCTCTTTCAAAAACCTCTTACACCTATGACGGCAAAGCAAAGAAGCCTGCAGTAACGGTTAAGGATTCAAAGGGCAAAACGATAGACAAGAGGTTTTACACCGTTAAATACAGCAATAATAAGGCTGTTGGCACGGCAAGTGTTAAAATAACCTTTAAAGACCTTTATAAAGGAACAAAAACACTCACATTCAAGATTAATCCCAAAGGCACAAGCGTTTCAAAGGCTTCAAGCCCGAAATCAAAGCAGATAAAAGTCAGCTGGAGCAAACAAGCAACGCAGACAACGGGCTATGAAATTCAGCTTGCAACGGATTCAAAATTCACTAAGAATAAGAAAACCGTAGCCGTTTCATCAAATAAAACCACAAGTAAAACAATTTCTTCGCTCAAAAGCAAGAAAAAATACTATGTGAGAATAAGAACATATAAAACCGTCGGCGGTAAAAAATACTATTCCGATTGGAGCAAAACAAAATCGGTAACAACAAAGAAGTAAGGAAAAAATATGAAAAACGACAAAGGATATTTAACTCCCGAGGATTATGCAGAGCCGAGGTGTTTGCTCTGCGATGAGCCCTACGGGGTAACGCCGCAGGTTAAAGCGGTTCCGCAGCAGAGAATTATTCAGAAAATGAATGAATATATGAGTCGCCGCGACTATGCAGGCGCTGAGCGCCATCTTAAATACTGGCTTGAGGAGGCAAAGCTCGGTTATGATAAGAGGGGAGAGCTTCTGATTTATAACGAGCTTGTGGGTCATTTTCGCAAAACTGCCAACAAAGAGGGCGCTTTTGATGCTGCCGAAAATGCATTAAGGCTTGTCAAAGAGCTTGATTTTGAAGAAAATGTTAGCGCAGGCACAACCTACACCAATATTGCAACCGCATATAATGCCTTCGGCGAAAACGAAAAGTCAATAGAGCTTTTTGAAAAGGCAAGGGCGGTTTACGAGAATAACGAAAGAACAGCGCCCGAGCTTCTTGGCGGACTTTATAACAATATGGCGCTAACCTATACCGCGCTTGAAGAATACGGCAAGGCATTTGAGCTTTATGAAAAGGCGCTTGCGGTTATGGAAAGGGTTGAAAACGGTGAGCTTGAGCAGGCTATAACCTATCTGAATATGGCGGATTTAAAAGAGGTTGAGCTTGGAAGCGAAAAGGCTGAAAGCGTTGTTTTCGGCTATCTCGACAGGGCGCAGGAGCTTCTCGACACGCCGAGCATTCCGCACGACGGCTACTATGCCTTTGTGTGCGAAAAATGCGCGCCGAGCTTTGAATACTACGGATATTTTCTTGTTGCAAAGGATTTGAATAAACGCGCGGAGGAAATTTATGAAAGGGATTGAGCTTTCAAAAGCATTTTATGAGGAATACGGAAAGCCGATGCTTGAAAATGATTTTTCAGACATTCTGAAATATCTTGCAGTCGGCATTTTCGGCAGCGGCTCGGAGTGCTTCGGGTTTGATGATGAGGTTTCAACCGACCACGATTTCGAGCCGGGATTTTGCATTTTTCTTCCCGATGAGGATATTATAGACAGAAAAACAGCCTTTGCGCTTGAAAGGGCGTATGCAAAGCTGCCAAAGGAGTTTGAGGGCTTTCGGCGCTCGCTTATGAGTCCCGTCGGCGGAGCGAGGCGCGGAGTGCTGAGAACGGGCGAGTTTTTTGAAGAAAAAATCGGAAACAAAACGGGTGAGCTTGACAAAATTCAGTGGCTCAGCGTTCCCGAACAGTCGCTTGCCGAGGCAACAAACGGGGAACTGTTTTTTGATAACTACGGCGAGGTTTCAAAAATCAGGGAAGCGCTGAAAAAATATCCCGAGGATATAAGGCTGAAAAAGCTTGCAGGCAACCTGCTTTTAATGGCGCAGTCGGGGCAGTATAACTATAAACGCTGTATAGACCACGGTGAGAGTGCTGCGGCACAGCTTGCCGTTTTTGAATTTGTTAAAAGCGCTATGCAGGTTATATTTCTGCTGAATAATGCTTATCAGCCGTATTATAAATGGAGCTTCAGAGCGCTTCGTGCTCTGCCTAAGCTTTCGCTTGATGCCGAGATTATGGAATTTCTTCTAACAAGCTCAAACGACGGTGAAATGGCTGAGGAAAAATATTATTCAATCGAAGGTATTGCCGCCGATGTTATTGATGAGCTTGTTGAACAGAATTTAACAAACGCAATCTGCGGCGACCTCGAAAAGCACGCATATTCGGTTAATGACAAAATTGCCGATTCGGAAATAAGGAATATGCATATACTGGCGGCAATATAATTGATTGAGCATAGCGAGAAACCTTTTTGCCTCCCTTGCTAAAGGGAGGTGTCAGCGAAGCTGACGGAGGGATGTTGCTTTTGGTAAAAAAGATATTCGCTCAATTATATAATAGGTAATAAATTAAAAGGATATATAGTATGAAAATTCACGGATTACAAAAAATGACATTACTCGACTTTCCAGGTCATGTTGCATGCACGGTTTTTCTCGGCGGCTGCGATTTCCGCTGCCCGTTCTGCCATAATTTCGAGCTTGTTGACGGAACTGAAAAGCCCATAATGGATTCAAGCGAGCTTATTTCATTTCTTAAAAGCAGAAAAGCCCTGCTCGACGGCGTTGCAATAACGGGGGGCGAGCCCTGCCTTCATAAAGACCTCAAGGAGCTTATAATCGAAATAAGGAATGCAGGCTATCCCGTTAAGCTTGATACAAACGGCAACCATCCAGAGATTCTGAAGGAGCTTATTGATGAAGGGCTTATTGAATATGTTGCAATGGATATCAAAAACTGCGAGGATAAATATGCTATAACCTGCGGACTTGACGAAATAGATATGGCGCCCATAAAAAAGAGCATTTCAATACTTATGAATTCGAATATTGACTATGAATTCCGCACAACGGTTATTAAGGAATTTCACGAGGAAAACGACTTCCACAAGATAGGGGAAATGATACGGGGCGCTAAGGCATATTTTCTGCAGCGTTTTACGGACAGAGATTCAGTACCGTACGGAAATCTTACCTCACCCCATCCCGATGAAATGCGTTCATACGCCGAAATTGCGCGAAATTATGTTACAAACACAAACTTGCGCGGCGTGGATTAGCAAAAAATCAAAAATTCGCAAACAACTATATATAGTGTATCGGATAAAAAATATCAAAAAAATTTAGAATATGTTGTAAAAAACATATTGACAAAGACCTCTCTTGATGATAGAATATTTCTTGCAGTCAAAAAATGACAGAAGAAGAGAAATATTATTAAGAGAGGTTTATTATGTATCAGGTAATTAAAAGAGACGGCAGCGTTGCTGAATTCAACATCAGCAAAATCAGCGCCGCAATCGCAAAAGCATTTGATTCGCAAAACAGAAACTATCACCAGAGCATTATCGATTTAATTGCGCTTCATGTTACGGCAGATTTTGAAAACAAAATTGTTGACGGAAAAATCACTGTTGAAGCTATTCAGGACAGCGTTGAAAAGGTTCTCTCTGAATCGGGCTATGCAGATGTTGCAAAGGCATATATTCTTTACAGACGCCAGAGAGAAAAGGTTAGAAACATCAATTCCGCGCTTCTTAACTACAAGGAAATCGTTGATAACTATCTTAAAATCAACGACTGGCGTGTTAAAGAGAATGCAACCGTAACCTATTCGGTTGGCGGACTTATTCTTTCAAACTCGGGCGCTATCACAGCTAACTATTGGCTCAGCGAGGTTTATGATGATGAAACCGCTGACGCTCACAGAAATGCCGATATTCATATTCACGACCTCTCAATGCTTACCGGCTACTGTGCAGGTTGGAGCTTAAAGCAGCTCATTCAGGAAGGTCTCGGCGGTGTAACAGGAAAGATTACTTCTTCCCCTGCAAACCATCTTTCAACACTTTGCAACCAGATGGTTAACTTCCTCGGCATTATGCAGAATGAATGGGCAGGCGCTCAGGCATTCTCATCATTTGATACATATCTTGCTCCGTTTGTTAAGGTTGATAACCTTTCACAGAAAGAGGTTAAGCAGTGCATTCAGAGCTTTGTTTACGGCGTTAACACACCCAGCCGTTGGGGAACACAGGCTCCCTTCTCAAACATAACTCTTGACTGGGTAGTTCCCAACGACCTTAAAAACCTTCCTGCTCTTATCGGCGGCAAGGAAATGGATTTCACCTACGGTGACTGCCAGAAGGAAATGGATATGGTTAACAAAGCTTTCATCGAAATTATGATTGAAGGCGATGCTAACGGACGCGGCTTCCAGTATCCCATTCCGACATATTCAATCACTCGCAGCTTCGACTGGAGCGAAACCGAGAACAACAAGCTCTTATTTGAAATGACCGCTAAATACGGAACACCGTATTTCTCAAACTATATCAACTCAGATATGGAGCCCAGCGATGTTCGTTCAATGTGCTGCAGACTTCGTCTTGACCTTCGTGAGCTTCGCAAAAAGAGCGGCGGCTTCTTCGGTTCGGGTGAATCAACAGGTTCAATCGGCGTTGTAACAATCAACCTTCCCAGAATCGCATATCAGGCAAAGGATGAAAAGGATTTCTATGAGCGCCTTGATAAGCTTATGGATATCGCAGCCCGTTCACTCAAAACAAAGAGAACAGTTATAACAACTCTTCTCGACCAGGGACTCTATCCCTACACAAAGAGATATCTCGGCACATTTGCAAACCACTTCTCAACAATCGGTCTTATCGGTATGAACGAGGTTGGTTTAAACGCAAACTGGCTTAAGGCAGACCTCACAGACGCAAAGGTTCAGCGTTTTGCAAGGGATGTTCTCAATCATATGAGAGAGCGCCTTTCAGATTATCAGGAAATGTACGGCGACCTTTACAACCTTGAGGCAACACCTGCAGAGTCAACAACCTATCGTTTTGCTAAGCACGATAAAGAGGATTTCCCGGACATCATCACTGCAAATATGAACGGAACTCCTTACTACACCAACTCTTCACATCTTCCCGTTGGCTACACAGAGGATATCTTCTCTGCTCTTGATATTCAGGATGACCTTCAGACTCTTTACACCTCGGGTACTGTATTCCACGCATTCCTCGGCGAAAAGCTTCCCGATTGGAAGGCAGCAGCAAACCTTGTTCGCAAGATTGCAGAAAACTATAAGCTTCCTTACTACACAATGTCTCCCACATATTCAGTATGTAAGGACCACGGCTACTTAACAGGTGAGCAGTACACCTGCCCGATTTGCGGAGCTAAAACAGAGGTTAACAGCCGTATCACAGGCTACTATCGTCCGATTCAGAACTGGAACGACGGTAAGGCTCAGGAATATAAAGACCGTAAGGTTTATAACATCGGTCGTTCAAAGCTCACTCACACAGGACCCAATCCTGCTCCTGTTGACTATGTTGAGCCCGAAGCAATCGCAAACGATGCAGCTGCAGCAGCCGAAGCAAATGTTGATGCAAACATCATTCTCTTCAAGACCGCAACCTGCCCCAACTGTAAGGCAGCAGGCGCGCTTCTTGATAAGGCAGGCGTTCAGTACACAGCTCTTAATGCAGACGAGCAGGCAGAGCTTGTTGCAAAGTTCGGAATCAAGCAGGCTCCGACACTCATCGTTATGAACGGCGACGATTCATTTGAAAAGTTCCGCGGTGTTTCAGACATCAAGGGATGGCTGATGAATCAGTAATAGAAGCGATGAATTGACTGTGTCATTAATTGGCTGCGCCGTGAATTCTCGCTGCGCTCCATGAATTGAATTGCCGTGCAATCAATGCCGAAGGCAATTCATGTTGAAAACAATTCATGAACAAAGTTCAATTCATGCCATTGGCAATTCATTAAATATAAGGGGAGGGTCTCCGTGCCCTCCCATAATTATTGATTGGAGAGAAAACTATGTATGATATAATTGTAATCGGCGGAGGTCCTGCAGGAATGACTGCGGCGCTCTACGCACAGAGAAACGGCAAAAGCGCTCTTGTTATCGAAAAAGCAGGCTTCGGCGGTCAGATAACCCATTCACCGAAGGTTGAAAACTATCCTTCAAGGCTTTCAATGAGCGGAAACGAGTTTGCAGACAAGCTTTTTTCACAGATTCTTGAGCAGGGCGCTGAATTTGAAATTGAAACCGTTTGCGCTATTGAGGATAAAGGCGCATATAAGGTTGTTAAAACCGAAGAGGGAAGCGCTTTTGAAGGCAAAGCCGTTATTATTGCAACGGGCGTAAAACACAGAATGCTCGGTCTTGAAGGCGAGGACGACCTTGTTGGCGAGGGAATATCCTTCTGTGCTGTTTGCGACGGCGACTTTTATAAAAATAAAACCGTCTGCGTTGCAGGCGGCGGAAACAGCGCGCTTCAGGAAGCAATACTGCTTTCCGATAAATGCGCAAAGGTTATTATGCTTCAGGATATGCCCTTCTTCACCGGCGAGCAGAAGCTTCAGGATGTTCTTTTTGCAAGAAATAATGTTGAAACCCATACGGGCGTAAAAATTGAAAAGCTCCTCACTGAAAACGGTGAGTTCTGCGGCGTTGAAATATCAAAAGCAGAAACCGGCGAGAAGCAGACAGTTAGCTGCGACGGACTCTTTGTTGCAATCGGTCTTGTTCCCGAAAACGAGCCGTTCAAGGATTTCGCACAGCTTAACGACTACGGCTATTTTGATTCAGACGAAAGCTGCACAACAAAAACACCGGGTATTTTTGTTGCAGGCGACTGCCGCAGCAAAATGATTCGTCAGATAACAACTGCAGCAGCGGATGGAACAATCGCCGCCCTTGCAGCATGCCGCTACATCAACGAAATGTAAAAAACAGACTGTCGACAAAGGGCATAACCGCTCCTTTGATTGCATTAATAATGCAATTCTATTGTAGGAAACGACGACCTCGGCGTTTTGCATGCGCAGCACTTTATATAATAATTATTGAAAAACTGCCGAACTATGTTCGGCAGTTTTGTTTTTAATAATTCTCTTCGCGGATTTCAAAGAAGCTCTGCGGATGTGCGCAAACGGGGCAAATCTGCGGTGCTTTTGTTCCAACAACGATGTGGCCACAGTTGCGGCATTCCCAGATTTTAACCTCGCTCTTCTGGAATACTTCGTTCATTTCAACATTCTGAAGAAGCTTGCGGTATCTTTCCTCGTGAGCCTTTTCAATAGCAGCAACCATTCTGAATTTTGCTGCAAGTGCCTTAAAGCCCTCTTCCTCGGCGGTTTTAGCAAAACCTTCATACATATCGGTCCACTCAAAGTTTTCGCCGTCAGCAGCAGCCTCAAGGTTTTCAGGGGTTGTGCCTATGCCCTGAAGCTCTTTAAACCACATTTTTGCGTGTTCTTTCTCATTATCTGCGGTTTTCAGAAACAGAGCTGAAATCTGCTCATAGCCCTCTTTCTTTGCAACAGAAGCAAAGTAGGTGTACTTATTTCTTGCCTGGCTTTCGCCTGCAAAAGCAGCTTCAAGATTTTTTTCGGTTTGTGTTCCTGCATAGGGATTAGTTTTATTTGCCATAAATTTTTCCTCCTTTTATATAATTGCTTATATTTTAGCACATTATTTATTAATTATCAACTTTATTTCTTATTCTTTTTCTTTGCTTCAAGCTCTGCCTTTTCAGCAGCTATTTTTCTTTCTCTTTCTTCTTCGGCTTCGCGTTCCTCTTTTTCAGCCTCGGCTTTTGCCTCGTCGTAAAGAGCGGCGATTTCGTCGAATTTAGAGTAGTTTTCAAACTGCTTCAAGAACTTTTCAGCGTCGTTATAAGGCTTCGCTGCTCTGCCGAATTTTGCAAATTCATCCATGAGCGCTTTGGATTCCTTCTGAATCGCTTTCTTTTCGGCAATAAGCGCCTTTGCTCTTTGCTTATCGCCTGCCTGATTTGCTTCATAGATAGCTTCATCAAGCTCATCCTCTTTATCGAAAAGAGCTGTCAGCTTTGCCATATCGGGCTTCTTGAATTCATAAAGGGTTCCGTAGTATTTATCGTGCGCTTTCTTTGCAGTGCGCTTGCTCTTTGCAAATTTAATAGCAAATGCACGGAATTCCTTTTCTTCTTTGGTGCCCTTCGGAAGCTTCTTTGCCTGCTTGATTTCAAACTTGATTTGTTTTTTATCAATATTGTCAATAAATCCGAGACCCTGTGAGAGAAGCTCTCTGTAAACCTCAAGCTTGTGTTTGCCGAGCTCGCTTTCAAATTTATCAAGCTCATCGCAAACAAACTTGGAAATCTCGATTTCATCGTTATATTCAACAGCCTCGCGGTATGCCTTTTTAGCAGCCTTTTTGCCCTTCTTTTCCTGAGCGGAGTAATATGCTTTTGTTATCAGATTAACACGCTCATTTTCGGGCTGCATAATCCAGTAGCCTTTTGGTTCTTCAAGCTTAACAACCGCTTTGGGCTCGGCAACAGCCATTTCTCTTGCATTATTAACAAGGTCGATAGCTTCAACAAGCTGACGGTTTTTGAGCGCGCCGTTTGCATAGTCCTCAAACAGAGCACGAACCTGCAAAACGCGGATAACGCTCTTTTGCTTTTTCTCATCAAAGTCGTAGAAGAAATAGGGAACAACATTGAGAAATGCGCCGACGGCAGCCATTATAATCAATGCGGGAAGAAATCTGTAAAGGAGCCCCTCCTGTCCGTTTGTTATATCAAGAATATCAAAGGGCTTTTCGTATCCGTTACCCTCGAAAATTCCGAATTTTTCCTGAATAGCGGGAAGAACGGCGGAGGTTGCAAGGGTAACAACATTTCCTATTGTAGCTACTGCGGCAAACATACCGTCGATTCTTTCGCCCGATTTATACTGCTGGAAATCGCGGATATCAGCCTGAATTGCCGGTGTTGTTATCTGTTCAACCGAACCGAAAAGATAGTTTGCCCAAACGCAGGCAACAAGCCACCAGAACGAACGGACATTAACAATCATCATAAGAATGCAGACAACATTTGCAAGGTTAACCGTTATAAGAACCTTTTTCTTACCGAATTTCTTGACGAAAAACGGAGCGAAAAGCATTCCCCAAAGCGAAGCGTTGCCGATAATTGTCCATGCAAGTGCATACATATTGCCGTCAACCGTGTGACCGTAGCTCTGATTATAGAGAAGAATATTTGCATAAGCAAGCTCAAGGAAGCCCAGCCATCCCGCGAGAGCAATAATCCAGAAATACTTGTTTTTTGCAACCTCTTTGAGAGAATCCATAAAGCTTATCTGGATTGTGTGGGTTTTTGCCTGAACGATTTTTTCCTTTGTGTTTGCCCAGACTACGATTGTCAGCGCAATACCGATAACAGCATAAATAGGATATGTAATTCTGTAAACAATAAGATTTGTCTGATTGTTATCTGCAAAATATTTTGCAATAACAGGATTCAGAATATTCATTATTGAAGGTGCAAGCGAATAAACAACTGCTTTAACCGCAAGCACATCAGTTCTTTCCTGAGTGTTCGGCGAAAGAACATGAATCAGATTTTCATATGCATCTCTGAAGAAATTGAAGAAGAAATGAAGTGCAAGATTGCAGGCAAAAACAACAGCAACCTTTATCCAATAGCCTTTGTCATAACCGAAAACCTGACCGGGGAAGAGCCTATACATCTGTTCATACGGAAACCACACATAAATCAGCGCTATGAGTGCAGTCGGTATTCCCATTGAAAGCAGATACGGTCTGTACTTACCGCCCTTGCCTCGTGTGTTGTCAACCATATTTGCCCTGACAGCCGTCAGCGGAATATTCAAAATGGTTGCAATAAGATAGATGATGTAAGAATGAAACGGACCGACACCTATTGCGTTTGCAACGATGATATTGGTTGTACTTACTATCAGCGTTGAGCCGAGCTGAATAATGAAGTATGCGCCGATACCGCCGAAAGCGTATGCGGCAACCTCTTTAATGGGCATAAATTTGCCCTTAGGAGGCTCTTTCCAATAGAAACGGGTTGTGTCAATCAACCCTTTTGCCTTTTGAACAAATCCTTTCTCAGCCATATGTTTCTCCCCTAAAAAAATAAATTCACTTCATTTTAACATATATCAGCTGATTATTCAATTAAAAATATTATGCCGATTGTTCAATCTCTTTATTGCCTGCAATTTCCTCGGCAAGCAGGGCGATTTTATAAACGCCTGCAGCGCAGGGCAGGGGATTTAAAACGGGCATTGAATCGTTGAAGGAAATAATGCAGTCGGAGGAATCAAGCTCGTTTGAAATGCTTTCATTTGTTAGGATTATAATATTTGCACCCTTGTTTTTAAGAAGTCTGATTTTTTTGAGGGTGCTTTTTAAATTGTTATTAATTGTTATCAGAACAAAAACCGCCGTTCCCGAAAGCAGCTGCATGGGGTAGCTGCAAAGCTCCTTTAAATCAGCTGAAAACGCGTTCTTTTTTGTTATTTCTCTGATTTTTCGCGCAGCAGGGTCGGACAGTGAGCAGTCCATACCAACAGAGGTTATATAGGCGTTTCTCGCTTCAAAAAGAAGGTATGCCGCCTTTTCAAGGGCAGGCGTATTTTTTATTACCGCCGACAGTATTCCGGGCAGCATTTCAAGCATTTTCATTGAAACGCCGAGATATAATTCCGAAACAATTTCAAGCTTATCCCCGATATGAAGCGCGAACAGATAAAGCGCAAGATATCCGCACATAAAGCTCATAAATGCAGGCTCGGTATTTTTATAAACAGACGGGGTGCAAATAAGGCAATCGCATTCCCTTGCAAGCGCCGAGAATTTATTCGCCGTTAGAGCAACTGTTTTTGCGTGGGCGCTTTTTGCCTTTCTTATGCATTCAAGCGTTTGCCTATCCTCGCCCTTGTTTGATATTGCAATGCAGAGCGTGTTTTTATCAACGGGCGTTTTGGAATAAAGAAATTCATCCGTTTCAAACGCCTCGGTGCTAAGTGCGCAGTATGTTTCAAAGAGAGGCTTTGCGATAAAGGCGGTGCTTTTTGATGAGCTTGATGAAAACAGCACTATTTTGTTTATTCTGTCTAAATATCGGTAGCTTAGCTTAACGCTGTCGAAGTTTGGCAGGTGATTTCTAACAAATTTGTTCAGCGTTTCTTTTATAGCAATAGTGCAGTAATAAAGCTCTTCCTCAATTCTGTAATCAGAGGTAATGCGGTTTTGCTCGTAAATTGAAGAATATGCTTTTTTAATCTTTCTCAGCTTTGAATCAAAAACTATGATTTTATCCTTCATAAGCTTTGCGCTTTCGCCCGATTCAAGAACAGCATATTTTTCGCAGAAGGGCATAAGCGCAGCAAGCTCCGAGGAAAGAAATGAGCCCGAGGACGAAAGCCCTATAATCAGCTTTGCGTTACCGCTTTTGCAGTATAGCGAATCCTCGTCCGCCGCAATAAATGCATAGCTCGGGTTTCCTTCAAGCAGTGAAGAAACCTTTTGATTTAATCTTGTTTTGCTTCTTTCCTGCGTTTCGCTTAAACAGGCAAGCAGTAAATCCTCGTTTCCGAAGCCCATTGTGTCGGCATCTATTTTAGATATTAGGCTGCTTTTGTTTTCTATTTCACCGTCTGCCGCAACTGAAAACAGATTGTTTGAGGAAGGGGCGTTAAGGGAAGAAAACAGAATATAATCCTCCTCGCAGGTGCATTCTGCAAGCCCGATAGTTGCATCGCTGCCGAGCTGATTAAGCTTTGCTTCAAGGTTATCCGCCAAGCCCTTTGTTTTTATGCTGCAAAAGCCATCGTCATCCTTTAAAACAGCTCCGATTAAATCCTCCTTGCTTTCACTGAGGTTAAAAATGCCTGCGGATAAAATTTTTGAGGCGTTTTCTTTGCCGCAATATGCAAATATTTTTCCCATGTTTTTTCAGTTCCTTTCAAGTTTGGCAATTATTATGCTCATATCATCAGTTTTATCGCTTTGCGCCTTTTCAAGTGCTTCTTCAAGAATGAGGTCAGCCTTTTTCTGTGCAGAATAGTCGCTGTATTTAATAAGCGTTTCCTCGAGCCAACTTTCCCCTATGTCGCATATTCCGTCGCTCATAAGGGCAATGCTGTCGCCGAGCTTTAAAACCGCACTGCGCTTTGCAAATTCAACACCCCTTAAAATGCCTGCAGGCATTGAGGTGAGCTCGCATTTAACTGTGCTGCGGTTTTTAATTATGTAGCTTGCAGGCGCGCCTGCTTTAAGCATTTCGCATTTTCCCGTAAAGAGGTCAATGTTTGCTATATCAAGGGTGGCAAGGCTTTCATCATTGCTTTTAACAAGCAGTGCGCAGTTTACAACCTTGAGCGCGCTGTCAAAGCCGAAGCCTGCGTTTATCAGCCTTGAAATAAGCCCTGCGCCCATTGCGCCGTCAAGCGCGGCACGCGAGCCCTTGCCCATTCCGTCGCTGATAATTAGAATGCAGTTCCCCTTATAATCGTTTATTATCTTAACCGTGTCGCCGCAGAGCTTTCCCTCGGCGCTGTGCTGTGCAAAGCCTATATCAATTTTATAGTTCGGGCGTTCAAAGAACGAAAGCATTGTTTCATCCTTGAAATTTGTTATTCTGCCCTTTTCAAAATAGCGTGAACAGATTTTTCCTATTTCGTCACGAAGCTCGGGGTTGTCAAGGCTGTCAGAAGAGGAGGGCGTTAATATTTCAACCCTCATTCTTGAAAACTTGTCCTCAATTACGGAAATATTTTTCGG
>SVQE01000033.1 GCA_015065505.1 Oscillospiraceae bacterium | reverse complement strand
AACTGCGAAGCACCTTAAATTCCATAGTTTGCGTTCATTTTTTCGTTTTTTGGTGCAAGCATACTGTCGTATGGTAAGACAAAAAGTGGAAAAAGGGGCGTGAAATATGCAATTTAAGGCTTACTGGGTTCGATTCCCTAATGCCTAGAGTTAACTGCGTTTAGAAAAACATTAAAGGGCAGATAAATTTTAAAGAATCCATATAAAACAAACAACCTCAGTTTAGTTGTTGCGGTTAATTCGTACTCACTAAGCTGAGGTTATTTTATTTGAGCATATTTAAAAATTCTCGATAGATAATGACAAATTTTGACATTCGTGGTAATATTAACATATGTATTTCTAATTTTAATAAAGGAATGATTATATTGTTAATATTTCTTCTTGACCTAATAGATGAGGAAGATAAAGAAAAATTTAAAATAGTTTACGAAAAATATGTTAACCTTGTTCGCTATATTTCTTTGCAAAAGCTCGGCAACCAGGCGATTGCTGATGAAAGCGCTCAGGAAGCGTGGATTTCAATAGCGCGAAATTTCAAAAAGGTTGGCGATCCCTATGATGCTAAAACAAAGAATTATATTGCAACAATTGCTAACAGCTGGGCAAATAAGGTTTATAACAGGGAACTAAAGGAAAAAAGCATTGAATACAGCGACGATATTTTAACTGATTTTTCAGATATGGAATATTTTGAACGCATTCAAACCTCCGAGCTTGCTTCGGTTATTTCCAATCTTCCTGAACGTCAGAAAATGTACCTCTATTTGTCTTACAGCTATGGTTACACAAGCAAGGAAATAGCTAAAATCCATAAGGTTTCAGACGCTTCCGTACGCAAAACCATTCAGTTTGCAAAAGCGAGAATAAGGCAGGAACTTGATAATAAGGAAGGGCAATAATATGACTAATTTTGAAGCAGCTGTTGAACTGTCGCTAAACAACTGGGTTAAATCCCTGCCAACGGAATTTGATTTACCCGAGCCGACAGAAGAATATAAAAAGAATATTGCAAAGCTATTTGATAAAATGCGAGGCGACCGCTACCACAAATTAACTCGCAGCGCAGTTAGAGCAATTCTGATTGCGGCAATTTTGCTTGCACTTGCAACGGCAGTACTTGCAGCAACAGTCGGCAGGGAATTTATAATTGAAAAATTAAGCGACCATTCAATATACAGAGTTCTTGATACATCGGATATAGAGCATGTTGATGATATTGAAATAGGATATATACCCGATGGATTTGAATGCGACACCACAGAAGAAACATCATATTCAATATTATATGTTTATAAAAAGAACGATAATTGGATAAGCATTTATAAAGCAAAAATTGATGCAGACATAGACTTTGATACAGAATACAAGAATAAAGAACAGGTGACAATCACCGGTATTGAAGGTGTATATTATCAAGATGATAATCTTAGTTATTCGGGAATAGTTTGGAATGATGGTTACTACATATATAAAGTAGAAGGCAATATTTTAAAAGAAAAATTAATAAAAATAGCAGGGAGTATTAAATAATGCAAAGAGAAATTTGAAATTCTTTCAAATTTCTCTTTTTTCTTTTCACAAATTACAATTTTCGAGGAATATTATTTAACGGGAAATAAATAAAAGAAAGAAAGGATTCAATAATATGAAAAAATATTCATTTAAAATATTATCCGTTATAATGGCTCTTCTTATGGCTTTATCTATCGGAACTGTTGCATTTGCTGAAACAGATGATTCATCGGATAACGAAATCATTTATAGATTCGATGTCATCGGTTCAACAGCTACATCTTTAACCATCAGCGGTATAACTGCTGAGTGCAGTGCACAAATCACTGCAAAGTATTCAACAACATTAAAAATAAAAATGGAACTGCAGAAGCTTTCAAGCGGCTCATATTCAACCGTTAAAACATGGAACAAAACCGCTACTGGCGTAGCAACAAGCCTTGCAGGCTCAAAGATTATCAATCCACTAAGCACATATAGGCTTAAGGTTACATATACTGCAGGCAGTGAAACATACATTAAATATAAATACTAGAAGAAAAAACACATTATAAATGATTCGGGCATTGCCCGATGAAACAGGAGCAGCTATATAAACCTATTTCCCCTATAGCTGCTTTTGATTTTCGAGGTTATTATGAACATAGCAATTTGTGATAAAAACAACGGAGAACAGATTAAAAACGAAACTCTCTGTTTTTTGGATAAAAAGGATATTGAAGGCCGCTGCTTTATTTTTAAAAAAGATGTTGATTTGCTGGCGAGCAATGAAATATTTGATATAGTTATTCTCGACACCGATTTTTCGGATATAAGCAGCGCGCAAATAATCAATTATTTGAAAAGATATAACAATGAAGCGGCAATTATCATTGTTTCCGATGATTATGCCCGTTTGAACGAAGCTTTTGATGTTGGGGCAAGGCGATATTTGATAAAGCCCATTGATGAAACATTTTTCTCCGCCCTTGAATCTGTAATTGAATACTTAAAAACCGAAACAACGGAATGCTATATTGAAGATAACGGAACAATTAAAAGAATTTCGAAATCATCGATTATATATTTAGAAATATCGGGAAGAAAGACGAAAATAGTAACCAATAATGAATGCTATTTTTCTAAATTAAAAATGCAGGATTTTCAAAAAATACTAAACCCTGCACAATTTGCCTCACCGCATAAAAGCTTTTATGTTAATTTAGGGCAAATCAATGAATGCCTGCGCTTCGGCGGTCAATATTACCTTTGTATGAGCGATAATAAGTACATACCTATTACGCGAACAAGAAAGGCTGATTTTGAAAAAACATACCTTCAGTATCTTAAAAGAAAAAATCTGATGTAATAACAAAAAACGGTTTTATCAACTATATCGGTGTTTGTCGGATTTTCTAAAAAAATCAAGTGCTCCATTTAAAACAATTATTGTTTTAAAAGGAGCACTATTTATTACTCAAAGATTATTTGATTATTCTAATATTGTGTGTTAATATGTAAAAGTGTTATTAAATCAGTTTGTATTTATGGAAAAATGTTGGCATTAAAAAGTTTTAACAGTGTAGCTAACGCGCAAATTGAAATACTGAGGTTGAAAGATGAGCTATAATCCTCCTTTTGAAGTTGATAACAAGGTTTTAACACTTGTTGCCGATGTTGCCGAGCTTGCAGGCAAAGTGATGGTTTCATCCGCAATAGACAAAAACCCGAGATTAAGACGCGAAAACAGAATAAAAACCATTCATGGCTCACTGGCTATTGAGCATAACACTTTAACGGTTGAGCAGGTAACAGCAGTTTTAAACGGCAAACCCGTTTTAGCCCCTCCAAAGGATATTGAAGAGGTAAAAAACGCTTTTGAAATATATGAATTGCTTGATACACTTAATCCCTGCAATGTTGATGATTTGCTTAAAGCGCATAGTGTTTTAATGCGTGGATTAGTTGAAGAAGCAGGAGCGTTCAGAACAAAGCCTGTTGGTGTTGTTGATAGTCAAAGCGGAGAGATCGTTCACTTTGGTGCATTGCCCGGTGTTGTTCCGAGCTTAACAATGGAATTGCTTGAATGGATTGAAAACAGCGAAGCTCATCCGCTTATTAAAGCCTGCGTTTTTCACTATGAATTTGAAGTTATTCATCCGTTTCTTGATGGCAATGGCAGGCTTGGCAGATTGTGGCACACATTAATTTTATCAAAATGGAACCCGATTTTTGCATATATTCCGATTGAATCAATGATTTATAAGAATCAGCAAAGGTATTATTCGGTAATAAATGAATGTGACCAAAAAGCTGATTCAACAGACTTTATCATATTTATGCTTGAGATAATTAAGCAAACACTAATGGATATCGAAATAACGACTTGTTCCGCAGGAACAAGTCGGGAACAAGTCGAAAAACTACTTGAATTTTGTAAAACACCGCGTTCAAGAAAAGAAATGCAGGAGTTTGTTGGCATTGACGGCAGAAAAGCGTTTAATAACTATCTAAAACCATTGCTTGAAGAGGGAAAACTTGAAATGACCATTCCCGATAAACCAAACAGCAGGCTTCAAAAATATGCGGCGAAATAAGTTAACAACGGAAATTAAGGGTATAGTTTATTTAAAGCTTACTTGACGATTCAGCTTAAGCGGTTCGTAAACTATAAAGTAAATTGTAAAATCATAAAGGCAGACGATGTATGATGCATCGTCTGCCTTTTTTCGGGCGCTTTTCGAAGCGAATTTTTTGCTATCGCAAATAGCCGCAAAACTTTTTTATTCAACCACAAGCTCTTCAAGAGTCTGGAAGAGGGCTTCGGGTTTAACGGGTTTTGTAAGATGTGCGTTTAATCCAGCCTGCAAACTGCGCTGAACATCATCGTCAAAGGCGTTTGCCGTAAGCGCAATTATCGGAATTGTTTTAGCGTCGGGACGGTTCATACTGCGTATTTTGCGCGTTGCCTCAAGTCCGTCCATTTCGGGCATACGCATATCCATAAGAATAGCTGCGTAGTAGCCTTCGGGATGCGAGGAGAACATATCAACCGCAATTCTTCCGTTAACTGCAACCTCTGAATCGATGTTTCGCATCTGAAGAACCATTTTGAGAATATCCGAATTAATTTCAACATCCTCGGCAACAAGAACGGTTCTGCCCGATAAATCAACGCTGTGCGCTTCTTTGGCGGCAGCTCTTTCCTTGCGTTTAACCGCATCCTTAAATTCATCAATAACATTTGCTGCAAACAGCGGCTTTGCAATAAAGCTGTCAACGCCTGCAGTAACCGCGTCATCAAGAATATCATCCCATTTATAAGCGGTCAGCATAATAATTGCCGATTCGTTGCCGATTATGGACCTTATTCTGCGCGTTGTTTCAATGCCGTTCATCTCGGGCATCATCCAGTCAACAAGAATAAGATTATACGGCTCTCTGCGTGCGTGGCGAAGCTTAATCATTTCCAGAGCCTCTTCACCCGATTTTGCTATTTCGGAAGAAATTCCAACCTTTTCAAGAACAAGGTTTGCGTGGTCGCAGGCTATCGGGTCATCGTCAATAATAAGCACGCACATTTCGTTGGGTTTAATATCGATATTCGAATCATCATTGCTGCGGTCGGCATCAAGCAGGGTAATAGTAACGGTGAATACAGTTCCTTTGCCCTTTTCACTTTCAACATTAATGCTGCCGTTCATCATTTCAACAATGCTCTTGGTTATTGCAAGGCCGAGTCCTGATGAACCGTATTTATTTGTTGATGAGGAATCCTCCTGAGCAAAGGCGTCGAAAATATGGGGAAGGAATTCCTCGCTCATACCGATTCCCGTATCGCTTATCTTGAATTGAAGGGTCGATTTTCCGTCGTACTGTGCAGTGCGTTCAACATCCATCTCAACCTTTCCGCCTGCAGGCGTAAACTTAACAGCGTTTCCGATGATGTTAATAAGCACCTGGCGAAGCTTCATATTATCGCCGATATAGCAATCGTCTATATGACCGTTGATATGGCATTGGTAGTCAAGCCCCTTATCCGAGCATTGACCGCTGAACATTGTGTTAATATATTCAATAAGCTTTGAGAACGAGAACTCTTCGTTTTTGAATACAAGGCGTCCCGATTCAATTCGGCTCATATCAAGAATATCGTTGATAAGGTTGAGAAGATGCTCAGCCGAATTGCCGATTTTTGTAAGATAATCGCGTGTTTTTGTTGAAATATCGGGGTCGTTAAGAGCAATGTTGTCAAGACCGATAATTGCGTTCATCGGCGTGCGGATTTCATGGCTCATATTCGAAAGGAATGCCGTTTTTGCCTTGCTTGCCTGTTCAGCTGCTGCAAGCGCATTGCTTAAGGCTTCGTTTTGTGCAATGGCAGTTCTTGTTTCCTCGTCAACATTTGTAAAGCATGCGCCGACTGCATGAACATCGTTGTAATCAGTATCGTCGGGATGATAAACGCCTGCGTAGCGAACCATCTCATAGGATTCGTGGCCGTGGCGCATAACGGTGTAGCGGAAGGAAATAACTCGGCTTTCGCTCAGAGCCTTTTTGATTGCTTCGGGCTGAACGAATTTAAGGAAATCCTCTCTGTAATTCTCGGTAACATATTCATTCGCATAGTTTGTTATGGCGTCAAGGTAATGGAAGTATTCGCCAACCTTCAAGCCGTTGTCAATATCTGAATGCGACTGATAGCATACGCCCTCATCATTATCAAGCTCAAGGTAATAAACGCTCCAGTAGTCCGAGGACAGCGCAGAAATCAGCTTATCCTGCTGGGTTCGCTGTTGTTCCTCTTCAAGCAGCTTTTCCTGAAGCTCGAGCTTCTGCTGCATTTCTTCTTCCTTAACCTTGTTTTCAACCTCGCTCTTTTCCTTTTCAAGAGTTAGGCGGTTTGTTTTTCTTATCTGAATAATAACAAACGCAAATATTACGATAAGAATTAAGGTTGCAAGTGCGGATTGCGCCAGGCTTCGGTTTAGAATATCGTTTGAAACGTCGCCTATGTTCTCTGCAATAACGCTTTCGCGGATAAGATAGGTAAGAAGCCAGTCGGTGCCCTCAACGGGAACATAGCTTAAGGTTTCCTGAATGCCGTTATAAGTGAAGGAAGTAACGCCGCTTTTACAGCTTATAAAATCGGTTATGAACTTTTCGTATGAATAACCGTTTTCAAAATCAGCTTTTTTCATAGCTTCAAGAAGGTTATCCTCCTCTGCAAGACCGCCGAGAACGGCATTTGTAAGCGCAACGCCCTTATCCGTGTAAATATTGCAGAAGGTAACATCGGCTTCATTCGAGCTCATTGAAACGCCCTGAAGCATTTCGTCCATATCAATTTCCATAAAGCAAACGGTGAGCGTTTTTCCGCCGAATTCAATTCCGTTTGTGGGAACGGCAATAACAACCTTTTTGTCGTGGGAATCAAGATTGAAAACAGAAATTTCAGGCTTGCTTATGTTTTTGTAATTGATTTTATAATCGTCAATATTGGTCTGCGTTCCTTTTGAGGTGTAAATTAAACCGTCAGTGTCAATGAATGCGAATTTTTCTAGCTTATAAAGCTTTTTCATTCTTGCCTGATAAGCTCTGAGATGCGCTTCGTCGCTCAGGTCTTTTTCAGTCATAAGCTCGATTGCAACATTTATCTGGTCAACCTTGTTGTTCAGATTGGAGGCAACAACCTGCTCGCGCCTTCCTGCAAGCTCATCAAGGTAAAGCAGGCTAACGGAATGAACTGCCTGTTCGGTGTCGCGTTTTGCCGCCTGACCAACCCATAGGGTTCCGAGAATCAGAATGGCTGCAACAAAAAGAATGCCGAAGGTTGCAATTCTGACTGTTGTTGCGGTGTGCTGTTTTTTGTTCTTCATGTTTTCACCTTCCGTAAGAAACAATAATCTAATCTAATATTACATCAAACTGATTTTTCTGTCAAATAATTTGTACTATAAATTAAAAGAAGCGTTTGTGTTACTTGACGGCGATATTATAAAAGGTTTATAATACAAATAACGTTAACAAATCTCTCCGTAATACTCAGGGCACAAGGAGATGCTTAATAATGAATAACGAGGAAAAGCTCTATCTATTTAACGGAAAACGTCAGGTGCTTATCGTTGACGATGAAGAAATCAACCGCAGCCTGCTGGGCAATTTGCTTGAAAATGATTATGAACTGATTTATGCAAGCAACGGCAGCGAGGCTATTGAGCAGATTAAGAATAATAAAGATACCCTGTCTTTAATCCTTCTCGACCTTATTATGCCGGGAATGAACGGGCTTGAGGTTTTAAAGCAGATTAAAAGCGATTTCCAGCTTAAAAATCTGCCCGTAATTGTTATAACCTCAGACAGGGAATCAGAGGTTGAAAGCCTCAATATCGGCGCTTCGGATTTTATACCCAAGCCCTATCCCCAGGCGAGTGTTATCACCGCCCGTATTAACAGAACGGTTGAGCTCTCGGAAGACAGAATGATTATCAATGCAACGGAATGCGACCCGCTGACGGAGCTTTTTAACCGCGAGTATTTTTACCGCTATGTTGAGCAGTACGATGCCCACCATAAAAGCGTTGAAACAGACGCCGCAGTTGTTAATATTAATCATTTCAACACGGTTAACGAAAGATTCGGCACTGATTACGGCGATATGGTGCTTCGCCTTGTTGCAAACAAGCTTATGGAATATGTTATTGCTTCAAACGGTATGGTTTGCCGCAGCGAAGCTGATAAGTTTTTGGTATACTGTCCGCACGGAACAGATTTTGACGATATGCTTAAAACCGTTTCCGACGATATTAACAGCCGTATGGAGTCAAACAACCGCATAAGGCTGCGTATAGGGGTTTACGAAAAAGTAAACCGCGATTTGCCCGTTGAAAGAAGGTTCGACAGAGCCAATATGGCGTGCGATTCAGTTAAAAACAGCATTTCGGGCAATATCGGAATATATAACAGTGCCATCCACGAAAAAGAGCTTTTTGATGAACAGCTTATAGAGGATTTCAGAGAGGCGATTGAGAAAAATCAGTTTACGGTTTACTATCAGCCAAAATATAATGTGCAGGGCGATAAGCCTGTTTTAACAAGTGCGGAAGCGCTTGTAAGGTGGAATCATCCGACTTTCGGTTTTGTTTTGCCGTCAGAGTTCATTCCGCTGTTTGAGGAAAACGGGTTGATTCAGAAGCTTGATAATTATGTCTGGAACGAGGCTGCAAAGCAGATAAGCGAGTGGAAAGAGCGCTTCGGAATTACAATTCCGATTTCAGTTAATATTTCGCGCGTTGATGTTTACGACCCTATGCTTGTTGAAACCTTTAAAGAGATTGTTGAGAAAAACGGTATAACAAGTGATGAGCTGCTGCTCGAAATAACCGAATCGGCATATACCGAGGACCCAGAGCAGATTATCAAAGAGGTTAAGGATTTAAGGGAACTCGGCTTTAAAATTGAAATGGATGATTTCGGAACAGGCTATTCCTCGCTTAATATGATTTCGGAACTGCCCATTGATGTGCTTAAGCTCGACATGCAGTTTGTTCGCCAGGCATTCTCAAAGAGAAAGGATACCAAGCTGATTGAAATTATAATCGAAATCGCAGAATACCTTCGCGCAGCGGTTGTTGCCGAGGGCGTTGAAACGCAGGAACAAATGGCGTCGCTCAAGGAAATAGGCTGCAATATTATTCAGGGCTACTATTTCTCAAAGCCCGTTCCGCCCGAAGTATTTGAAGGATTTATAAAGGAGAAGATATATGCTGAGTGTTGAAAAGCTCAATGAGTTCGGAGCAAACACAAACGAAGCGCTTGAGCGCTGTATGAATAACGAAGGGTTTTATATTATGCTTGTTGAAAAAGCGCTGAAAGATGATAGCCTCGAGCGACTTGATTCAGCGCTTAAAAGCGGAAATCTTGATGAAGGCTTTGAAATCGCGCATTCGCTCAAGGGCGTTCTCGGCAATCTTTCGCTCACGCCGCTGTATGAGGTAATAGTTGAAATAACCGAACTGCTCCGCAGCAGAACGCAAACGGACTATTCGCCGTATATGGAAAAGGCGTTTTCAATAAAAAACCGCCTGATTGAATTAAGTGAATAACAAAGCGAAAGGCAGACGAAACCTCGTCTGCCTTTTAATTCAACCACCAAAGTCCAAACTCTTGGACACAAAGCGTTTCCCCTATGTACAAACAGCATTTTTTGTGGTATTTATAAGGTGCAGGGAAACAGACCCACTCAATCGTGTTTTTTAAAGCTCTTTTCACTTTTTTCTTAATTTAGTTTTAAACTTTCTGACCTCAACTTTCCTGTTTCCCTGTTCTGTTAAGAGGCGGTTATATGGTTCGTTTCCGACCGCTCCCTCGTCATAACATCCTTTGTGATTGAAATAGTTTGCTCTTAAACAGTTGAAATGAGCAAACTATTAAAAATCACTATGGATGTTCTTCCTCTCCGATGCGGTACAAGTATCCGCATCGGTAAACAAATCAAAATGCGATACATTTTGATTTGAGAGGAGAAGTAATCGAAGCGATTATTAATATATTGCTCAAAACAAATAATTAAAGAGCAATATATTTCAATCGCAGAGTTTACGCCGACGAGCTCCAAGCATATAACAGATTTTGGGAACCGTTGGTCGGATACGTATACTTCTCTGTGTAGTTTGAGGTGATTTGATGTTTACTCTAATCATTCTACTGAAGCTCCTCTTCGGCGGCAAAGAAAACACGCGCAATGATTACGACGAAGAAGAGGAAGATTTTGAAGAAATGCTCATTATGGGCATGCTTGACGACGATTAAGGAGGCATTATGGCTATTTTTGATTGGAACGGCGACGGCAAAAAGGATATCTGGGACACCGCTATTGAATATGAGATTTATAAACAGATGTTCGGCGAGGATGAGGAAAAAGATTCTGATGAAGACGGGGAAGATGATTTGTAGGGAATGGCGACCCCGACATTCCGCAAAAATAAAAATTAAATAAACCTATAAAGAGCGTGCGAGGGACAAGCCCGACGGAGTCCCACGCACGCTCTATTTTTTTAAGGAGTGTTTTGTAATTTGTTATAAATTTCACCTGTTTTATTCGGGCAGTAGCAAACGAACAATTTCGAATGGTTATGCTTCTAATAAGATATGACATATATTTTAAAGTGTTTCCGTGAGGAAAAAGCTAAGCTTTTTGGCGTTATAAATTCAATGAATTAATGGCTTTTTAGATAAATGTTATTAAAAAACATAATATTTAAATATTATTGAGAGATCGTTTTAATTCAATTAACAAAGTTTCGTAGCTCCTACTCTCGTTAAACCTAAAATATTTTCGAGAAGCAAGAATTGTGGGTGGTGTACTATCATCAATAATTATAGTAATAATTCGTGCATCGGCTGCTTTATATTTCATGTAATAACCTTGCCACTCATCTCTACAAAAAACAGATTTTAGATAGTCTTTTGATAACAAAATGATTAATGCGTCAGCAGTATCAAGACCATTAGAAATAGATTCAGGTATGCTTTGACCTAAGCCAATTTCCCAACGATCAAGCCAAACATCATAACCCGCAAGTTTAAGATCACTAGCTAACACATTTGCAAAGCCTAAATCAGCAGAAGAATGTGATAGAAAAATTCGCTCGTTGTTCTTAGAATGCAAGAAATTAGTTTCAACATAAACTTTATTAAGTAATTGTAATGCTAAAACATATTCTCCATATAATTCAATTAACATATTTTCTTTTTCGATAGACAATTTACCCGATGCCCTTTTTGCTCGAGCATATCCTAATTCATTGCTTAGTGTTTCAACTCTGCTTGATAGTCTATATGTCGTAATATTATTGCTTAAAGACGTTAATGGTATGAGGTAACAACTGTCAAGTGTGGAAACCATATTTCCAAAATATACGTATCCATTCTTATCATAATCGTCATTATCATCATAAACGCCTATTCGTCCTTTATGTGGACCTCTTGTAACAATAACCGGTCCATATGATAAATAGTTATCGGGGGAGTCGATAATTGAATCATAGCCGAAAACCATTTCTTTTAGAGCTTCATTCCTTACAGAGCTTAGTGTGTTATTGAAAACATCTGTAATGATTTTTGAGGTTTTCCGAATACCAAATCTTTGTAATTTGTAACTAACTTTCCCTTTTGTGATGTTGTAAATATTTGCAATTTCAGCCTTTATTAAATCTAGCTCCACATAAAGAAAAAACAGATCGTCTTGGTTAATTTTATCCCATTGTTTTTTACAAATAGAATCATACCTTTTCTGTTGAGATTTATTCATTTTCTCTCCTAATCACAAAACATTAGAATCCAAATTTCCTGTCGTTAGTAGTAATATAATACGATAAAACAATTTAAATTATAAGCAAAACAAATATTAGTTCCAACTGCAACTAATAGATATAATTGTTGCCGGCATGCCAATAATCTGAATATCAAATTTCAAGCTTGTTTCTACCTTAGTTGAAGCGTTATGGATTCGGAAACTGAATTGCCAACCGTTATCCATATAAAGCTCAACCGTATTATTACTGTTGGGCTTGAAATCCAAACTGATAATACGTGTCGGTAAATATGAAACCGGCACTTTAATTTTTGCGGTTTGCTGCTTACTTGGTTGATTTAGTGTGCCTCTTAAGTTGTAAGTCTGAATTTGTGTAAGCTTTTTGTTATCAACGCTGATAACCTTATAAAAGTCAAATTCACCTAAAAGATATTCAACCATTCTCTTTGGAATATCAGGATTGCTTTTGTTGCTATTTTTGATTTCGTCTACAAAGGCTTTCAATAAAGGAATATATACGTCATTTTCTTTATCAGGCAAATCGCGCCAATTTAAGCCTTGTGCTTTTTGTTCTTTCAAGTAATCAAAGATAGGACTTACAGCGTTCCAGTATTCTTGAGAACAATCAACGCCAAACCACTTGTTGCCAAAATCTATTGAAGGGGATAAACGGCTGTGTTTAACTGCAAAGTGGTTGTGCTTAATACTTAAACCGATTTCCCATTTTATATTTCTTCTTATAATGAGAATATCTCTGACATCTCCGGATTCACCTTCGCTGTCTTTTTGAATTTTAAGCTCTAATTCATCTTTTCCGTCTTCAATTATTAACGGTTCCATATCAAATATAGTTTGAACGGCAGCGCTTGCACTCAGTTTTAAAGTGTTTTGCAGCTCAAAATCAATAGATTCCCAGGCGCTTTTTGCTGCTTCATAGCTTGAATTGATTTCAATTTTTGCATTTCTATATTTGCGTATTTCTTTTTCAAGAGTTAAAAGGCAAATGAATTCATAAGCCCTGCCTTGATTATTGCTAGCGTTACTCATTTTACGATTCCTTTTTGTATCTAAAGTGTTTTTTATTGCACAAGCTATTACATACGATAAATTGACCGGTACAGCATTTCCAATCATTTTATACCCGTAATCAACATCGGTATAAATGAACTCAAAGTCATCAGGGAAACCCTGTATTCTTGCACATTCCCTTACGGTTAGTCTTCTGTAAAGGTCTTCATATCCCGGAACAAATATACGCTTATTTTTTTCAACAAACTTCATTTTGGGAGCTTGCGGATGTAACTGGCATTGCCTTCCGCTTGCTTGAACAGTAAAGGCCTGTTCGTTCCATGCTCTAACTCTGTTTCGGCTCATAAATATTGTTGAATAAGCGCCTGTAAAGTATTCGTGATTCGGTATTTCAAGTTCACCGTTTGTTTTGTTATGAGGTAATGCGGGAATGGCTGTTCCTGCTAAATCACCTATTGCATCTCTCATTGTGAGTTTTTGTGATTTGTAAGGTGTAGTTGGCTTTGGAAATTCAAAATTGATATTTAAATCTTTTCTGAAACCAATATAAAACACCCTGTGTCTGTCTTGTGGTACACCGTAATCAGCAGCATTTACTAGCGTTATTGAAACATCATATCCGCAATCTTCGAATTGTGAAACTATATTTTTCACTGCCTCAGAATGACGGTTTGCAAGCATTCCCGAAACATTTTCGGCAAGAAAAAACTTAGGCTGTTTTTCTTTAAGAATTCTTATGTAATCAAAAAACAACTGCCCGCGCGAATCGTTAATTCCTCTTAAAGAACCTGCTTCGCTCCAACTCTGACAAGGAGGACCGCCTATTATACCGTCTACCTCATCAGGAAAATCAGATTCCTGAATATTCCTTATATCTCCTTTGATTAACGGGGCAGTGTGGTTCTTTTCATATGTAGCCCAAATACCTTTGTCGTATTCGTTAGCCATAACAATTTCAAATCCGGCTTTTTCAAATCCGAGGTCTAATCCTCCTGCTCCGGAAAAAAGGCTAATTAATTTCATCGCGAAACCTCAATTAAAGTTATTTTAACGTATTATACCATATTTAGTATTAATATGCGATAGTTTTATAAAAAACATTATTAATGTACTAATATTTGTACCGGTAAGGATTGAAATTTTAACGGCATAAGGATTCTCTTCTCAACAACGAAACAGTCCACTAGACTGTTTCTCCCGCTTCTCGCCACGATTGCGGCGACAAGCGGTGTTTCGTTTCGAATCCTTAGTTTCTTCTACGAAGAAAAAAGAGAGCACATTGAGTGCTCTCTTTTCTCTTGGAATAAAATAGTGTGAAAATGTAAAAACTGTGGACTAGACACCTTTTCAAATTAGCGCTTTATATGTTCATGAGTACGGTAATTTTCTTTAATAGTTTTCGTTAATTCCTTGTATCTTTTAGTGTTGAATTCATTACACTTGCTTAAAATCCTGTCACACTCTTTATATGTAATTTTTGTCTCAGAATTTTGACTAATTTCATTTATTACGTCAAAGGCATTATAAACACATAATTTGAAGGAATCATTATTAACCAACGGCGCAATATCTTTTGCACCATGATCATCTGAACACATAATAGGTATGCTCAAATATTTTGCGGTAATAACGGTATGTATTTCCCCCAAACTCGATTGTGCTTTGCGGATTTCAAAAATCTTTCCGTCAAAAGATATGCTTTCGTCATTTAATCTTAAATACATCTGTGAAGCAACCGCTTCGTATTGTTTCAAGAATTCATCGTCAGAACCAACGATTTCGCTCTGTGACAGCACTTTAATAATACCTGTTTTTAAAAGGTTCTGCAATCCTGTGGTAACAAACTCATTAGCGGCAACCCAAGGATGCACAACTGGTATAATATTAAATTCTTCAAATATCTTTTGTAGTATATCTTTCCCATTAGTTGATGACGAAATAATGTGATTTACAAAATCCGTATCTACTAATGCACGTCTTTTATTATCACTCATATTATTTTATTCATCCGCTTTTAATGTGTATGTGTCTGATTTGTTATCATCTGATATATCTCCAAACACAATTTCAAATCTATTGATAAGCCTATTAATTTTTTCTTCGGTAATAGAATTATTTACCTTTGCCTTACCTATGCTTTCAACTAATTCGCTCATTGATTTATTACGGCTACGAATAAAAAGCCGTGGATAATTTGCAGTTTTTGCAATTGTTTTCAAGATTTTTTCCAACTCGTTGGCCTCTTTTAACTTTAACAGGATGTCTGCTTCATTTTCTTTAAGTTCATTTATTTCAAAAAATCTTCTAATAATAGCCTCGTATTCCACCAAAAATTCATTCATTAAATAAACAGTTAACTCAAGAATTCTAACTGTCGAGAGGCTATCACTTCCATTATTATAGTTTTTTAAGAACCAATTGAGCTTTTTTGTAAATATTCCTTTTGGCATTAAAAGTTCAGCAGCAAATCTGTTGACAATATCTTCTGCATATTCTTTATATGACAAATTAAACATATTACATATGGTTTCATCAACTTTTAAAATGTGTCCTAACTCATGAGCAGCCGCAAACACCTGTTTTTCAGTAGTGTTTTCAGTATTTATAAACACAAACTCCTTTTTTTCACCGTTTATATATTTGCTAATATGGTATCCGTTTATGTCTTCGCTTGCTAACGGATAATATAGGATAATACAGTGATAATCTAGAAGATAGAAAACATCATCACGAACTATGTCGTTGGTAATGCCAAGGTCATCTCGTTCACGATTTACTATCTTAATGATTTCAGAAACGATTTCTTCATTTAATGGTCTTTTCATAATTAATCTCCAAAAAAGGGAGAGAATATAATTCTCCCCCTTAATCATCAGTTATTGATTGATTCCCTTAAATCAATATAATCATCAATAATATTTAAAATAATTTCTTCATTTTCTGAGTTGTTAAACTTGCCCATACATTCTCCGTAGGATTCAAAACTACTGGGCTTAACAAGAAGTTGGTCAATGCTACAACTAAAAATGTTTGCTATGGCTTTAACTTGAGCGGGAGTTAAAACCAGTCTGCCTTCAAACACTCTTTGAACATCGTTGGTTGAAAGGTTGCATGCATTAGCTATAGCGCTTATATTAACACCATTGTTTTTAGCCATAGTTTCAATGTTGTATCCTAACAATCTAAGGTTTGATGCCATAAAACCACTCCTTTCAGTTTTCTAAAGGTATAAAATCTCACTTTTAGTATAATTATAATACAATATATTATGGTTTATGTCAATAATATTATATGCAAAATTAACAAAAATATTAATTATCACATACAACATGTGCTTATGATGCTGCTTTCAACAATAAAAACACAATATATTGAAACAGCTATGAAAGCTTTGTATGTCTTTCTAAAAATGACAATAACAGCGGCATGAAACTGGAGGCGCAATTAGTATATTAGGTCAACAGAATAGAAATGTCAACAACAATCAGAACAAATGTACCAAATATTGTACTGTTATTTATTTAATTGTTTTTAATATGTTGTATAACCACTATTTCCAATTCTCTCGGAGAGTGACGAATTATAACGGAGTGCAATGAACTTGCACGGAGTGGAGTTTTCGAGCATAAAAATATATAAACCGAGGCAAAAATCGCTGCAAAAGTACACTTTTTAACAATTCGTTCAAAACAACAAAACTGCTGAAACGCAGTAATAGAGCCAAAAAATAAGCAAAACACCCGCCTTGTATCAAGGTGGGTGTTGGATTGTGGCAGAGGCATAAGGATTCTCCTCTCAACTATCGAAAGGTCCACTAGACCTTTCTCCCAATCGGCGCACGTTTTGCGCGCCTCTTGGAGTTCGTTTCGAATCCTTAGTTTCTTTGTGAAAGAAAAACAGGCATCCAAATGGATGCCTGTTCCTCTTTGGCAGAGGCATAAGGATTCGAACCTTAAATGACGGAGTCAGAGTCCGGAGTGTTACCGTTACACTATGCCTCTATGTGTTTTCGCTTTTTGCAAAAGATAATATAACACATTGAAAAGCAATTATCAAGTAAAATTTTAAAATTGTTGAATTTTTTTATTCTTTTCAAAAATGGCGGTGTATGCTATAATTGTATAAAAAGGGTGAGCGCGATGAAGAAAAATGCAAAAAAAATTCTTTGCGTATTGTTAATAGTAACTCTTTTAGGCTCTGTTTTCACAGAGCTTGGTATGCGTGCGCTTGCAAAAACCAACGGTGATTCAGGTCCGCTGAAATGGGCTATAAGCGATGACGGCGTTTTCACCGTAAATGGTGTTGGCTACGGCGAAAACTATTCAACAAGCATTGTCGGCTCTTCGGCTTGCCCGTGGCGAAGCTATCGCTCTCAGATAAAAATGATAATAGTTGAAGAGGGCGTTCAGGCAATAGGGGACTATTGGTTTTATAACTGCTCAAATGTTGTTTCGGTTGAGCTTCCCGAATCCCTTGTTAAAATCGGCGCAAGCTGTTTTCAGGGCTGTTCTTCGCTGCAAAATATAACAATTCCGTCGGGCTGCACGGAGTATTATAACAACACCTTCTATAACTGCTCCTCGCTGAAATGGGCGGTTCTGCCCGAGGATAACAGCGTTTCATCAACGCTTCACAAAATTCCGTCAAACACCTTCTACGGCTGTTCAAATCTTGAAAATGTCTGGGTTGGCGCAGGCTATACCGGCATTGCCGATAACGCTTTCAGAAACTGCAGCAAGCTCTCGGCGCTTGTTTGGGAAAATGAGCTCGTTTCGGCAACGGGAAGCAATTTCCCGAGCGGCGCAAGCTTTGTCGGCAACACAGATTTATGTAACTGGTGCAGGGATACCTCAAAGAATTATATAAACATATCCGGAAGCTGCGGCTCAAGCCTTGGATATACATATGATTTAGAAAGCAAGGCGCTCAGCCTTACGGGCAGCGGAGCTATGACCTCGTCGCCGTGGAACAGCTGGAAGTATTTTATTTATGATGTTGATTTCGGCTCTGCTTCTTCAATAAGCGAAGGCGCCTTCAAGGGCTGTGAATACATCGGCGCGGATATAACTCTGCCCGAAACGGTTACCTCTGTTAAAAGCAATGCGTTTAACGGGGCAGGCGCCGAGAGCTTCACCTTTGAAGCAAAGAGCATTAACATAGAAAGCTCTGCTTTTGCAGGCAACAGCAATCTTGTTTTCTTCGGCAAAAGGGGCAGCGGCGCATACAGCTATGTTCTTGAGGAAAGGCAAACATATTCCGACTGGAAGTATTACTGCATTGATAACCATTACTACGGTCAGTCAAACAAATGCGTTTACTGCGATAAGCAAAGCGATATAAATGTTCTTGAGGAAAGCGGCGAGCACCGCTATATCTATCAGCACCGCGACGGCAAAAAGCTCTTTTATAAATGCTCGCATTGCACAGCTGACGACTACAGCGTAAACGCGCGCGATTTGCTTCTTGATTTCAGCAGTGCGCTGAGCTATGAAAGCGCTCCGTATTCCCAGAGCAATTATGACGGCAGATTTGATGTTCTGCGCGACGGATACATAAACGCAAAGGATTATGTTCTGATTTCGGATATTGCCGAGGGTAAGCCGACGGAATATGATGTTCTGCTCAGCAATGAAAACGCAACAAAGCAGGCAAAGCAGCTTTATGCATATATTGCAAAAACATATAAAAACGGAATTATTTCGGGTCAGCAGGAGTCAACCTGGGTTGGCGGCGACGACTACGAAATTAACTATATTCATAATCAAACCAGCAAATATCCTGCAATCCGCGGACTTGACTTCATGGGCGACGATTTCAGCGGCGTTGTTTCAAGAGCGAAAAAATGGGCGAAAAAGGGCGGAATTGTAACAATCTGCTGGCACTGCTCAAAGAATTTTGATAAAAGCTATAATGAGAGCAAGGTTGTTGATGATAATGGCAATCCTATTCCCGAAAATATGCTTACCGACGAGCAATGGGAAGCTGTTTTAACAAGCGGAACCAATGAAAACAGGGCGTTCCTTGCAGGAATGGATAAGGCAGGCAACGCGCTCAAACAGCTTCAGGATGCAGGAATACCCGTTCTGTGGCGTCCCTTCCACGAGTTTGACGGTGCATGGTTCTGGTGGGGCAAGGGCGGAAGCGAATACTTCAAACGCCTCTGGATTATGATGTATAACCACTACACCAACGATTTGGGGCTTAACAATCTAATCTGGGTGCTTGGATATTCGCACAACGGAACGGATTACGGCGAAAATCTTGCAAACTGGTATCCGGGCAACAGATACTGCGATATTGTCGGTGCGGACAGCTACGAGGTTTCGCAAAACGGCGCTGAGGGCAGGCTTTACAATCCGATTTACAAGATTGTCGGCAACGCAAAGCCCCTTGCGCTTCACGAAACAGGGCTTATTCCGAGTGAAGGTCAGCTTGAAGAGGTTCCGTGGGTTTGGTTTATGACCTGGCACACAACTTGGCTCACCGAGGATAACTGGAACGAAAGGCTGAATGAGGTTTATAACAGCGATTATGTTATAACTCTTGACGAACTTCCGAATTTCGGATATTAAAACACATTAAGCCATACGACATTCCTCGTTCGTTTAATGCAGCTCAACCAACGCTCACAAAAAATCAACCTGCGGTGTATGTATTTTCTTCTTAAAGCGTTGTATTATCATTGTACAGGAAAAAACGAACACATCTATAACGAAGGAGGAGAATTATGAACACAGAATTAGTAGGAAAAAGAATCAGCGAGAACAGAAAGAAACTCGGGCTTACTCAGGAGCAGCTTGCACAGAAAATCAACGTTTCTCCTCAGGCGGTAAGCAAGTGGGAAAATGGTCGCAACCTGCCCGATATTGAGAATTTGTTTTTAATAGCGGATGTTTTGAAAATACCCTATTCAATGCTAACGGACGATGAAAAGGGCGAGCTTGTTATGAATTTCAGAAGCAGGCTTTTTCACGAGGACAATATGTTCACTCGAGTGAAAACAACTGCACAGCTCGAAGGGTTAAAAAATACCCTATGCGCTCTTGACTTTATGAGAAAGAAGCACGAGGGGCAGTTCAGAAAGGGCTCGAAGTTCGCAACCGAAAGTGTTAAATACATAAACCATCCTCTTATGATGGCGTGCCACGCGCTTGCGCTTGGAATAAAAGACGATTCAACCCTTGCCGCAATTCTGCTTCACGATGTTGTTGAGGATACTCAGACAACCCTTGAAGAGCTTCCCGTTTCAGATGAGGCAAGGCAGATTGTGGATTTGGTTACCTTCAGAATGATTGATGGAAAAACCAAAGAGGAAAGCAAGCAGATATATTACGACAGAATTAAAGATAACAAAAACGCCTGCATTGTTAAGGCCATCGATAGGTGTAACAATGTTTCAACAATGGCAGGCTGTTTCAAGCGCGAAAAGCTTATAGAATACATAGACGAAACCGAAAAATACATAATTCCGCTTTTAAGAATTATCAAAGACGAATACTCTGAATACAGCAACGCGGCATTCATCGTTAAATATCAGATTATCAGCCTGATTGAAAGCATAAAATCCCTGCTGTAATTCTGTTTTTTGCCGCTTTCGGTTTAACTTGACTTTTACAAATATTAATAATAGAATAATGATAATTGATTATAAAAGGTGATTTTTTGAAAAAGCTAACCGAAATTACGGCAATTTTTCTTGCGGCTGTGCTTATAGTCGGCGTATTTTGCTCGTGTTCAAACAAAAGTAATTATGAAGGTCCAGGCGGCGGATATTACAATGCAGGCCAATACAGCGATACGCCCGAGGAGCTTTCCGTTGACAACCTCACTGATGCACGCGGAATTTTCTACGGTGAGCTCAATGTTAGTCAGCAGGAGATATATGAGGATATTATCAGCCAGATAATCAATAAAAAAGAGGAATATATTTTGCGCGACTGCACTCAGGAGGACGCGCAGACTGCCTATGATGCCATTGAAAGAGAGCATCCCGAGTTCTTCTGGCTGGCAAACGGCAACCGTTTAACCGAAACTACGGGCGGTGAAATCTCTGAAATAACCATAACTCCCCATTATTTTGATACGGATTTTCAGGAATATATGGATATGTTTGATGAAACCGTTTCAAAGGTTATAAGCATTGCCGAGGAAGTTCCTGAGGACGACCTCGAAATAGAAAAAGTGCTTTATATTCACGATTATCTTATTGATAACACCGAGTATGACACTGACTCTTCATATGCAATCGGCAATGAAGAAAGCTTTATTCCTGCAACAACCGCATACGGCGCATTAATCAACAAAAGCGCGGTTTGCTCGGGATATTCGGCTGCATTTCATATGATTATGAATATGCTCGGCATTGAGTGCGGACGCACAACGGGCGAGAAGATTGACGGCGAAAGCCACGAGTGGAACTATATTGCCGTTGACGGCGAATACTATTTTGTTGATGTAACCTGGGATGACCCCGTTAGCAATGATTCCGACAAGGATAATTTATCATATGAATTCTTTGCAATAACAACGGAGGAGCTTTTGCTTACGCACAAAATTGATGATGAACAGCTTGTTCCAGATTGCAACGGCACGGAATACGATTACTATAAAATGAACGATTTGTATTTCGATTATTATGATTTCGACAGCGTCGCGTTGGTGATTGAGGAAAAAGCCTCCGAAGGCAAGGTAAGCATTAAGTTTTCAACTCAGGAGGAAGCCGATAAAGCCTATAAGGATTTGTTTGACAATAAGCGAATATTCAGTATTTCAAATAACGACGGCTTCTTCGGCGGTTCGGTTAAATACTCAAAAGGAAGCTCGGGATTGGTTATAAATATTTACACGGAATAAATTAATCTGTTATTTTAGAATTAATACAAATTTTTAAAACGCTCTGCATAAAAAATGCAGGGCGTTTTTGTATATTCTCACGAATAAATCTCTTACGATTGAAAACATCTGTTAAATGTGATATACTTCATTTACTTTATTAGACTCTAAAATAGTAATTTTAAATATACAGATTAGGAGCACTTCCTATGAAACGTAAAATCATTTCAATATTATTGTCAATAACGATAATTCTTTCAGGCATTGTTATTATGCCTGTTTCTTCATACGCGTATGACGAGGCGCAAACCCTGCTTTCAAATGTTTCAGCCTCCGACTGGATGAGCGTTATCCGCGGTGAAACAAAGCTCACCGAAATAACAATGCCCGGTACTCACGATTCATGCGCGAGAAAGTTTCATAATGAGGATGCTCTCGGAATCACAAGCGGAATTTCAAAATGCCAGAACCTCAATATAACCGAACAGCTCAATGCAGGCGTTCGTTTTCTTGATGTTCGCTGCGAGGTTGACGCAAGCTCACATTCGGTTAAAACGGTTCACGGCTCAACTGACTGCTGGAACGGCAGCACTTACTACTATCTTGATTTTGTATTTCAGGATGTTTATAACTTCCTTGCGGCTCATCCGAGCGAAACGGTTTTAATCTCCATTAAGGAGGACGACGGAAACAACGGCGTTCCGCATTTCACAAATGCAATTTATGAATACATCCACGGATACCGCAGCCAGGATAATTATTATTTCTACGGAACGAATTATAATTATCACGACCACTGGTATCTCGGCAAAACCGTTCCCACGCTCGAAAGTGTTCGCGGAAAATGCGTGCTTTTCAACCGTTTCGACCAGTATATCGGCAGCGAAAGCGGTCAGGGTGTCTGGGTTGACGAAAACGAATCGGGTCAGAAAATCAAATATAACGATATGGAGGGCAGCTTTGCCGAGCCGTATTATGCGAACATTACAAGTAATAATACCGGAATAGGCACAGCACATATTCAGGACTATTATAAATGGAGCACCGACCAGAAAAAAATTGCAACGCAGTATATGCTCTCCCTCGGTCATTACCGCGGTGAATACTATATTAACTATTCCTCAACTGTTTCGGATTCAAGCGTTCCTAATCCCGAAAACCTTGCGAAAAAGGTTAATTCGCAGTATCCCTACTACAACTATGAAAAAACAAAGCCCTCGGGTATTTTTGCAATGGATTTTGCAACCGAGGATTTATGCCGTTATATTATCAAAAACAACGAGGGCGTCTGCACTGTTGTTGATGGCTGGGACGGCAATGTTTATTATAATCTGAACAGAAAAACAGGCGTTTTAACAATAAGCGGAAGCGGCGCTATGAATAACTATGCCTTTTCAAATGCAAAGGGCGCAAACGGCGCAGGCTCAACGGCTCCCTGGGGCGACCAGAATAAAAATTCGCTCTATGAGGGTCAGTATAATTCCGATTTAATAACAAGCGTTGTTATCGGCGAGGGAATAACCTCAATCGGCAACTATGCTTTTTACGGCTACGACCATCTTACCTCAGTTACCATACCGAGCTCGGTTAAAAGCATAGGTGAGGGCGCGTTTACAAAATGCTCTGCGCTTACCTCAATGGATTTGAGCGAGGAATATATAACAAGTATAGGGGATATGGCGTTCAAGGACTGCACTTCACTTTCCTCGTTTACAACCTCGGACAAAATAACCTCAATCGGAACAAACGCTTTTCAGAACTGCTCCTCACTTACAATGTACGGCAAAGCAGGCATTTATTCCCAGACCTATGCAAACGATAACGGCATAACATATGTTACCTCGGGCGAGTATAATGCCGACACAAACTGGTTTATTTCAAAGGCAACCTACTATGAGCCCTTCACCTCGGACGCAGGCGGAACACCTGTTACGGGAAGAAGGGATAACAACCGTGATGTTGAATGGGTTTCATCGGAAGTTCAGGGCGGTACCGAAAGAAAAGGTGTTGTTCATTTCCCGTACAGCATAAATAATCCGGGCAACTATGTAAATACGAATAAGAGCGCGCTCGGCGGAACTGAATCCGTCAACGGCGGCGTTACAATAAGCTTTTTCAGAGCAATTAACGGCAACTACTGGGGCTCGGGCAACTGCGTAACTCTTGCAAAGGATTCAAACAACTATCTTGTTGTTAATGATGACGGAACCTTTGTTTATAAACGAAACGGAAGCGTGCGCGCTGAAGGCACTTCAAAAACCTTCAGCAGAACGGGCAATTCGGATGATACGCATAAGTGGGAATATTTCACCTACTCAATAACGGACAGCACTGTTAAGGTTTACCTCAACGGTGAATATAAGTTTTCAGCCTCGGGCGCAACGGGACTTGTTGATTTTCTTGAAAGCGAAACAACCCTTGTTTATCCGGGCTCGCGTTTCGGAAACGGAACCTGCACTCTTGAGCTTGATGAAATTTCTATTATTCCCATTTCAATAGACGATATTGAAGCATCGGCAATGTTTGCAACCTACACAGCACCGATAATCTATGAAAGCGACCAGCGCCCCGGTGATGCCAATGTTAAAATATATGCTTCAAACGGCTACGAGAATGTTATTTACACTCACGGAACAAACGGCAACACGGAAACAAGCGGTATTAAGGATGCTGCGGACTATATGTTCAAGGGCGATTTGGTTGCAGACGGCGATAACGATTCGGCATATGTTTCATCGGACACAACGGCGCTTGAAGGCGAGCTTTATACAACGGTTACAATAAACAGCAAGTATTCAATCTGGCTGAATACCGCGTATGATAATTACGGAAACACTTTAGCCGCAACCCAGATTTCAGACAGCAACGGAAGAAAAACCTTCAAGCTCAGCGGAAGTCTTACACGCGGTTATGCCGACGGCGCTGATGATGATATTGAGCTTAATATGTATCTTTCAGGTGATGCAGGGCTTATTAAGGAAACTAAATATGTTCATGTAACCCAGCACCCCGTTTCGGCTCACGCAATGTCGGGCGTTCATAAGGACTCGCCTGCAAGGGACACCTGCGTATTATTCAGAGCGGACGGCTCAACAGGCGAATCGTGGACATACTATTCGGGTAACTATTCATATGTTCATTCGCCCGTATGCGTTGGCAATGCATGGCGCTTTGCAAATAACTATAACGCCGATACCTTCTTTGTTGTCGGCGACGGAAAAATGGGCGATGAGTCAAGCGATTCCTTCCCGAACACAACGGGCGGTACAAACATTGTTAATGCGGGCGCTTATTCCCAGAAGCAGGACGAAAGCGGAACCTCATATACATATGGAACAACAGCAAATTATTATATAGATAAATCTGTTTTAACCGCAAATAAAACCGTTGGCGGTGTTCGCCTTGATAATGACGGCAACACCTATCATATGAACTCCGTTGTAACCCGTATCGGCGCAGGCTGCGCAGGAACAAATTACTGGTGGAGAAACTGCTGGGTTTACGGTCAGGATGGCTTGAGCTGGGATTTGACCAATGACAACAGCGTTGCAGAAAGCATCGGCGCAGTTTCAACCTATAACACATCCAACCCGCAGAAATTCGGCTACACAATGCCAACAATAACGGGATATCTCGACAGAGGCAGTTCAACCTACGCAACTCAGTTCAGTCTTGGTATTAACCATTCAAGCGATGAATACTGTGCGCAGGCAAGAGTTGATTACGATATTCATATTTACGATAAATCAACCCTCAGAAACCTCGTAAACACCTATGAAGCCGAAAACATAACCGGTGCATGGACCTCAACCGAGGAATGGGAAGCATATCAGAAGGCATTAGCGGATGCCTATGCAATTCTAAATGACTATAAGGATACAACCTGCCCCGATTCAAACAGCACGGTTTATAAAAATCTTGTTGCGGCGCACAGATCAATAACATATGTTGACCGAACAAATTACGAAACAGCAAGGTCAACCATTGTAACCGCGCTTCCGAGAAATGTGCTTTATAACAAAAACACCTTTGACCGTGTGTTTGATTTTATGCACACAGAGCTTCACAATCAGGAAAGCTATGATATTCACGCAGGAAAAATCTATTTCAACCTAAGATTTGTTGACCAGCTCAACCTCGGCGACAGCATAACAAGGATTGAAGCTGCGGCAGATTCAAAAACCGACGGCGTTCAATATGACCTTGATGCAATAGACGATATAAAAGATGAGTTCTACAACAATGTAACAACAAGTGTAACCGTTGACGGAACTAAGTACACCTATTATGCTTATTATTCCCAGGATTCATATGACTCTCTTGTAACAAGCACTATAGACGAAATTGATAACGCCTATATGCACTACAGCGTTAATGTAAATTCGGGTAATGTTGTTAAAGAGGCTAATCCGTTTGCAAACAAGGATTTATCCGACGGTTTTACTATCAGCTTTTCAAAATACTGTGCATATGATTCCGGCTGGAACACCTCGCTAATCAATTTCTCAACGGGTAAGCAGAGCGATAACCGCTATTTAATCATTATGGCAAACGGAATAGTTTTGTTTAATGACGGAAACGGCGGTGCAGGCGGAAATAATAATTGCTATTTTGACGCAACGGGCAACACCTACACAAACACAACCGAAGCAGCATGGCACGATATTGACCTTGTTTTCTATAAGGATACTTCAAATCACCATATGCTTGCTTATTATACCGACGGAATGCTTTCCGACAGATATGATTTAAGCTCGCTTGCAGCTTCGGGTTATCCGAACGGCGTTTCAGCAGGAAATGACGGTATATTCTCCTTCCTTGCAGACGACGATATAAATCTCTACTACGGCGCAAGCTTCACTTCCTACGGAACAATGGCAGGAACAACTGAATGCTATCTTGATAAGGTTGATTTCTACGACTGCCCCGTTTTCCCCGTTGAAAGAAGCACCTCAGTTGCAACAAACGACACAAGATATATCAACGATATTGATGATTCCCTCGGCGGAACAGCCGTAACGGGTAATTACGACGACGGCGAAGGCGGTAACAGCGTTCATTTCCACAACGGAAACTGGTACGGAAGAAACACAACGGCATATTTCCCGTGGAGCTATGACCTCGAGAAAAACTATGTTTCAACAAATGCAACGCCCTTTGCGTATACCTATAGCGGAAACGGCTATTCGGTAAGCTATTTCCAGAGAATTAACGGAAACTACTGGGAGGACACGCAGTCAATAACCTTTGCACAGGGCGAAAGAGGCGAGTGCAAGTATCTTGCAATAGGAACGGACGGAAAGATTCACTATAACAACGGTAACGGCGGAACTGACGGCAATCTTTCGGGCGCAAGGCTTTTCTACGACTACACAACAAAGTGCAATTCCGTTGTTAAGCAGACCTGGCAGCATATAACCGTTAGCTTTGTTGATGATTTCCATATCAAATACTATGTTAACGGCGTTCTTGCCGCAAATATAACCATTTCGGGAACTGACGAATACAACTCAACAGGCGGAATGATGGAATTCATCAAGGGTGCAGGCACTAAGCTCTATCTTGGATGCTATACACCTTACTGGGGAACCTGCTCGCTTTCGCTTGATAATGTTAAGTGCTTTAACCATGCGCTTTCCGAGGGCGAGGCAGCTGCGCTTTATGATTACGAAACAAGCGGTGTGCCTGATTCAATTTATTCAAACAGCTTTGATGAGGATATTCCCGAGGTTGTCAGCGGTGCGGCTGAATGGAAGAGCTCGCTTGCAGGAAGAAGCGGACTTCTTCACATTATGAACGGCGCGGCAGACGGCAATGTTGATATTTATGTTGACGGCGTTTTAACGGGCGACACCTCAAATATTGTTTACGGCTCGGAAATCAGAGCGGTTTATACGGGCAGCACAAGCCCATATGGCTGGGATAATAAGAGTGTCAACACATCGGGAACAACAAATACTTCCTACGACGGTGAGGAATATTCCTTTACCTTAACTGGCAACAGCACGCTTAAATATTTTGCAACCGAGGAAACGGTTGATTTATCAAAGCTTATTGCCGCTTACAACAATGCAAACGATATTCTTTTAAGCCTTGACGGCAAAACGGCAAGATACACAAATGCTTCACTTACAGAGCTTACGCAAAGCATTGATTCAACGGTAAGGGAATATCTGAGTGCCGATTCAAGAACTCTTGCAAGATATCCGATGAGCGTTGAAACAAGGGCAAATAATCTTGCAGATGAAATAAATGAAGCGGTTAATGGGCTCAAAGAACCCGAAGAAAACATAGACCTCAGCGTTTTCCAAAAGCTTGTTGAAACCGTTGAAAAGGCGGACGACGATATCTATAGCTTTGACAGCGAATATAAAGCATATCTTCAGCGAATTGCAGGTGGCTTGAACGGTGAAAACATTTCCTATGAAAGTGTTGATGGCAGCACCTCTTCAATAACTGCCGTTGATATTTCTGCAACCCAGAGCGAGATTGATGATATAAACACAACAATCACTACGGGACTGAGCACAAAAATCAAGCAATATGATATTAAACTCAAGCAGGGAACACTCAGCGAAGACGACGGAATAACCTTTAATAATTCAACGAATTCATACGATGCTCAGAATGATAAATACAGAGCAACTTATTCCTCAAGGATGAATCTTAATGCCGATACTGAAACTGCGTGGTTTATTGATTTCAACACCAACACCATGAGCAGAACAATCCAGTATCAGGGATTTGGAACGCATTTTTCAACAACGGTTCTCGGAAATGTTAATATCTATGCTCATCAGAGAACGGAGGAAAATCCGTATAAGCTAACAATCAAGAGGGTATACAGCAATCTTGAAAACGAGCCGATACAGCTTATTGATTTTGTTCCTTCAACCTACACTCTGCCTGCAGCACCTGCGATTGCAAACTACACCTTCGGCGGTTACACTGTCGGCAATCAGACAAAACAGCCGAATGAGGAAATAACGCTTTCGGAGGATATAACAATAACAGCTAACTACACCTTCAACGGTGAAGCAAACTGTGCAGTTAATGCAACAGCCCGAACAAACGGAACGGGCTTCAGCAATTCCGTTGCATATAACACAAGAATTCCTCTCAAAGGCGGCGACGATGCATACGGCTGGGTTGAGCTTGTTAAGGACGGAAAGGGAACAAACTGGCGGCCGTTCTTCATCGGCGCAAATCCTGTTTACTATGCAACCGAAAGCATAACGCTTAAGGCAGTAACAAAGGAAGAGTTTGATGAATATGCCTTTAAGCTTCCGACTATAAACATCAAGCAGAGCGATGCGCTTATTTCGTCGGGCAAAACAATATTCAACGGACAGCTTGTTTATAACAATGTTGAGGATGTTGTTGAATACGGAATACTTATAGGCAGCTCAACAAATCCCGAATACGAGCTCGGCGAAAGGGATGTTGTTCTTGAAAACTCGGGAACAAATGCAAACTACACGGTTCGCAGATGCAAATCAACAAAACGCGTTGGCGCAAATCAGTTTACGATAAGCGTCAGCAACCTCAGCGGCGAAATCGTTTACAGAGGATATATTATATATAACACCTCAAACGGACTGATAACCGAATATACCGATATTGCCGTGCAAACAATATAAAAAAACAGGGACGATTTTGAAATCGTCCCTGTTTTATTCTGTTATTTTCTGAGCTTTTCAAGGAAATCAAACGGCACCTTAAGATTTCCCAATCCGCTTCCGAGCTGAATATCGGGTTTAACGGTTCCGTGGAAGTCCGAGCCGCCGCTTTCCTTTAAATCAAATCGTTTAGCAAGCTCTTTTGCAAGCCTTGTTTCCTCTTTGCTGAATTTTGAATAATTCGTTTCCATTGCGTCAAGCCCTGCTTCCTTTGCAGCAGGAAGAAACTCTTCAAGCTCTTCATAATTAAGATTTAAAAAGGCATGCGCAAGCACTGCAACACCGCCGTATTGTTTTATAAAGCGTATTGTCATAAGCGAATTAAGTCTTTCGGGCGGATCATAGTAGCCTTTTTCCTCACTCAGAATGTTTTGAAAAGCTTCGTTAACGCTGATTGCATAGCCTTTTTTAACAAGAAGCTTTGCAACGTGCGCACGGTTGAATTCGGCAGCATCGGTTGAAGCGGCAACCTCATCATAGGTTATTTCATATCCGGCAGCTTTGAGATTCTGAATGAGCTTTATGTTGCTGTTCTTTTTTGCAAGATTTAAGAGCTCAACATAATCCTCAACCTCATTCCAAACTTTTTCATCCAGAAACAGCCCCACAATATGAAGCTCGTGCTTTTCCCACTCTGTTGAAAACTCACATCCTGCAACTGTTTCAACAGAGCTGTTTTTGCCTGCACTGATAAATTCAGAAAGTCCTTTGGTTGTGTTGTGGTCGGTAAGTGCAACAGCCGATAAGCCCTGCTTTTTTGCAAGGCTGATTATTTCACTCGGCGTGAAAGTTCCGTCTGAAAATGTTGAATGACAGTGTAAGTCGCAGGTTTTCATTAGTATCACCGTTTTATATTATAATATTTTCCCCCTGCATAAGCAAGGGGAAATATTATAGTATTTTAGTTGCGAGTTTCGAGAGCCAAGTTCCGCGTTTGAGGTATACGACCAACGTCCCTTGGAGCGGGCGCCAGACCCTTTTGTCACCTACAGTGACATTTCCCCTAGCAGGGGAATCACC